>DAOQAY010000075.1:0-5810 GCA_035354435.1 bacterium | reverse complement strand
TTTGGTGGTTTGACACTTTAATTTTTATAGTTTTGGAGGCTTTAAAATGAAGAAATTCATTGTTATGATGATTGTCCTTTCAGCTCTTTTTGTTATTACTTCATGTGGGACGGAAGATCCGGTGATTCCAGCCAACGATACAGATTCCGTTGTTCCTGATGATGGTAATACAGGCAATACAGGCAATACAGGTGATACTGGTAACACTGGTAACACAGGTGATACTGGTAATACCGGCAATACTGGCAACACTGGCAACACTGGTGATACCGGTTGTGATACAACCAATATGGGAAACCCATGTACAGTTGATACTGAGTGTGGAAAGTGCATGATCTGTACAACAGGCGGAAATTGTACAAAAGGTTGTACGACTGATGCAGATTGTGCAATGGGAGCCGGACTGAAATGCAACAAAAAACTTGCAAGATGTACAAATGTCTACGCCTCTTCTCAGGCTTGCAGTGAAACAAAATGTCCGACAGGATGCTGCTATGGTGAAACAGGTCTTACCGGAGTAAAATGTCTTACAACGGCTGATGCTTCGAAATGCGGACTTTGTGCGCAGGGTGATATTTATATTGCCGCAGATTCAAAATGTGTTTCTGCTGTTTGTTCAGCAACAACAGACAACTGTCCAAAGCTTAATGAAGCATCAACAAGCCCGAAACCTGCATGTTTTAAATGTACATCTGGTGAATTTATTTGTAAAGCAAGCACAACAACAAGCGGTTGTTCAGCTGGCGTTCTTATCAATGCAGCTCAGTGTATTCCTGCAGGTCAGCAGTGTGTTGCAGGTGTAAGTGAATGTTGTTCCGGTATGCCTTGTATTCAGGGATACTGCTACTAATATACTCTTAAGTTTCTGATATTTTTAACCGCCCTGAAAAAGGGCGGTTTTTTTTTGGATTTTATTATTGCGGGAATATAATCGCTTTTGAAAATGTTTGTATGTTAAGATTTTAACAATGTGGAGGCTGGATTTGAAAAAGTTTTTAATACTGCTGTTAATTTTTATTGCAGTTTCTTTTGCTGTATATGGGGATGATGATACTTCTGGTGGAAATGTTGTAGCACCTGATGTGTTTTATTTCTTTTATTCCTACAAATGTCCTCATTGCAAGGAAGCCCATCCTTTTGTTGAAAAGCTTAAAAGTGAATATCCCGGAATCATATTCAAGGAACTTGAGGTTATGAAAGTTCCTGAAAACAGAGAGCTTTTTAAAAAGATGATAGGTGATCTAGGTATTCAGGGCGGCGGAGTTCCAACTTTTATTTTTAAAGGAAAATTTGTTGTCGGGTTTCAGCAGGGTCATCACGATAGACTTGTCAGAGAAATGATAGATATGAATGCTTCTTCTCATAGCAAGGAAAGTTGTACAAGCTCAGAATGCAAGGAGTGCAAAGAAAACATTATTGATGTTCCGGTGCTTGGAAAAATTGATGCAAAACTTGTAAGTCTTCCGGGTTTTACATTTATCATAGGTCTTCTTGATGGTGTCAATCCATGTGCAATGTGGGTTCTTATGTTTCTTCTAACACTTCTTGTTAATGCAAAGAGCAGAAAGAAACTGGTGCTGGTAGGGTCTGTTTTTGTTATATCTTCAGGGGTGGTATACTTTCTTTTCATGACCGCATGGCTGAACATGTTCACTTTTATGGGTGTAGCGGCATATATTACTGTAATTTTGGGAATCATTGCATTGTTGATGGGCCTGATAAATGTCAAAGAGTTTTTCTTTTTTAAGCAGGGTGTCAGTTTAATGATACCTGAAAAGGCAAAGCCCAAGCTTTATGAAAAGATGAGAAAAGTTATAAATAACAGTAATTTTCTGATTTCTCTTCTTGGAACAGTGGCGCTTGCTTTTTTTGTGAATCTTATCGAACTTGGGTGTACGATAGGTCTTCCTGCTATTTATACGAGAGTTCTTTCTGTACAGAAGATCGACATTTCCACTAAATATTTATATATGGCGCTATATAATGCTTATTATGTAATTCCTCTTGCTGCAATAGTGATTCTTTTTGTTCTTACAATGGGAAAATACAGATTTCAGGAAAAGCATGCAAAAATTCTTAAACTGGTAAGTGGATCGTTAATGATAGTTCTTGGGGTGATATTGATACTTAAACCGGAGCTTCTTGTTTTCTCATGATCTTGTGAAAAAGACAAAATCGTTCAAATTTATCCCTGTATAACCTGTTTCTACGGTCATTCCAAGATTTGAAAGAAATCTGCCTGAGTCAAATGCGGCAAGCACTTTATTTATCTTATCAAGGTCGGGTCTGCTGTAAAAATTTTCAATTGCGGCCCCGGCAAACGGAGATTTTCCGTCAATCCCGTCAGATGAAAGAGCATAAAAACTGCAATTATTGTCAAGGTGCGGAAGAACTGTCAATGCGAGATGTGTCATTCGGCCTCCGGTTCCCGGATCGCTTAAATCAACTTTCAAAACCGGTTCACCTGTAATAAGTATATCTTTCCCGTCATGGTGGATGTTTTCGATAATAATGTCAGACAGTTCTTTGACTGAACCTGTGAATTTGCGAAAAGAAAGAGCAGGTTCTTTTCCAATGATTTTTATTATTTCATCGTGAAGTGTGTCTGAGTCGGCAATTTTAAATAGCTCAGTGTTTTTAAGATCTTTCCTGAAAAATGGCATGCTTCCTACAAGGAATTCTCCGTTCTTGAAAGGGATATCACTCATTACAAAAACACTCCAGAAAATGTCAGGGAAAATTTCTGCAAGTTTTCCTCCTTTTATTTGAGAAAGCCCGATCCTTTGTTCGTTAATTGCAGTTATTGGAAGACCTGATCTGACTAATTTTGAATTAAGTGCTTTCATTTGCTCATGATTTTCACTCTTTTCTATCAGAGCCGAGCTTCCTCCGCTGATAAGCACAATGATGTTGTCTGGCAGAAATTTAAAAATAAATTCGTTGAGTTTTTCAAAAGCCGCAAAACTTGATTCAGTTATTTCAGGATGGGTTGAAAAAACAGTTTCAACATTGGTTCCATATCCGGTAACTGCAGAATTGAATGGAAGAATAATGATCGCAGGAATTTCTTTAAAACAGGGATGTTCGCAGATAAACCTGTCGTACATAAAAGATGCTGATTTTCCTAAAGAAACTATGCAAAGCTTTTTGTTGTATGTTTTAAATTTTTTTGCCGCTCTGAAATTGAAAGGCAGGGTTTTTAAAAAATCAGGATAATTAATAAACATTATTCATTAACCGAGTCTATATCATATGTGACAACTATTCCTGAAAATTCAGGGCAGTTGTTGAGTAATTTATTCAGTAATTTTGATCTTGAAAAGCTTTTCGGAGATATGACGGTAATATTCTTTCTGAACTTACTGTTCAGTTTTGAAAGAGGCGGCTCTACAGGTGGAAATATCGCAAGATCTTTATATTCCTTGGATCTTGAAGCATTTGACAGGTAATCAAAAATGGAATCAGATGCAGAATTTACTTTTTTATCATCTTTCCCTGATATTTTGATGACAGTTATTTTTGTAAATGGTGGAAGCGAAAGCCTTTCTCTCCACTCCAATTCCTCTTTTATGAAACCTCTGTAGTTATTATTTTTAAGATATTTCCATATATAGTGATCGGGATAGATTGCTTCAGCCCAGACATTTCCATCGACTTCAAATCTTCCGGCTCTTCCGGCTACCTGAGTTATTATCTGAAAACATTTTTCTGCTGCTCTGAAATCTTTGAAACTTAAAAGATAATCTGCATATTTGATAATAACATTCTTAAGTCCAGGGAAATTGTGACCCTTTGATATCATTACAGTTCCTGCGATTATGTCATGATGGTTACTCGTAATATTTTTTACAGTTTTATCGAGAATGGCAATATTACTTAAATTATCTTTATCAAAAGAAACAATGTCAGCATCCGGAAAATAATTCGAAAGAGCTTCAACAAGCTTTTCAATACCCATTCCTTCAAATTCAAGCATGCCGCTTCCGCATTTCCGGCACAAAAAATCCGCATTGCTGTAATTGCAGTGGTGGCAGATAATCTTTTTAAGTTTTTTGTGAAACACCAATGCCACATGACAATTCGGACACATTATTGTTTCTTTGCAGTCTTTACATACTGCAAATGTAGCGTAGCCTCTTCTGTTAAGGAAAAACAGAGACTGTTCCTTATTTTTAATTGATTCTGAAACAATTTCAATAAGTTCTGACGGCAGATACATTTCACCTTTGAAGTTAAAGCTTTTAATTTCAGGAAGAGGACGCAGATTGGCTCTAGTTTCAAGAACTTCGAGATTATATTTTCCATTAATGCAGTTGTACCAGGAATCCGTTGAAGGTGTAGCGCTGCCAAGCAGAACAGGGATTTTAAGTATCGATCCTTTCATTACAGCAGCATCTCTTGCATTATAGTAAGGCGGTTCAAGATTTTTAAAACTTGTATCATGTTCTTCGTCGACAACGATCAGTCCTATATCAAAAAACGGATAAAGAATGGATGATCTTGTTCCTACGATGAGGTTAGCATTTCTTGTCATTGCACAGTACATTGATGAAAACCGTTTCTTTTTTGTCATAAAACTGTGGATGACAACCCCCGGAACACCAATTCTGTCAATAAGCCGGTTCAATGCACCTGTAGTAAGCCCTATTTCCGGTACAAGATATAGAACCTGCTTTCCACTTTTCAGAATTTCTTTTGAAAGTGCTGAGAATATTTCGCTTTTTCCACTTCCGGTCAGTCCGTAGATTAAAGTCGGTCTTATATCGCCTGTTTCCCATTTACCGAGAACTGATCTTACTACAGAATTCTGATATTCATTAAGTTTCATATCATAATTCTTATTCTGATGTGCCTGCAAAACAGAAAGATGTGTGTTCTTATTCGAGTTACCTATCAGAGTATTGTCTGATTTTATCAATGGTGTGAAAAGCTGTTTTATGAGTTTTGGAAAAGGATATATATAGTAATCAGAAAGCCACTCAAGAAATTTTGTTTCAGCAGCATCCTTATAAATCGGCGAAGTTATTATTTTTCCGAGTACCGGCTTGATTGAATTTTCATTGATGTCTTCAGGAATAGAAGTTGTAAAAGAGTTTATTATTCCCCAGATCTTTGTGTTCCTGAGTTCAATTTCCACAATATCACCTTTTTCATAAACGGTATTTTCAGGTATTGAATAGAAAAGAAGGGAAATGTCCGGTCTAGGGATTAAAACAGAGGCAAATTTCTTATTCAAGTTCGTCCCTGATTTCCTTATAGATGTCTTTCAATCCGTTGAAAAGAATATTTTCTTCAATAAATTCAGGAATATTGCTGCAAACCACCGCATTTATTTCAAGGATGCTTCCGTATACGGTAAAATCTGAACTTTTAAAAGAAAGAGTTTTTAATTTTTTCTCCCCTTTGAAATAAATCGTGTCAGCGGTCTCTTCTGTTTCCGCCTTTTCAGAAATATTGTCAAAAGGCCAGGGGAAACGCCAAGTTACAAAACCTCCTTTTATGTTTAAATAGCTCATTTCCATCAGAATAGCTTTTATTGATTTGTGGAGTTTTTCACTATCTGTCTTTATTGCGGCTTTACACTTGATTTCACGGCAGGAATCAGCATCGGAAAAAACGCAGACTATCTGTCTTTTTTTTAATTTTTCCTCTTCAGTTTTATTCCATTGACAGCTCGAAAATACAAATATTGCCGATATAATAATAATAATTCTCATAAATATTCCTTACTGTAAAAAATCAATGTTGTTTCAAGTTCATATTCTGTATAAATTTCAATTTTGCCTGGAAAAGCGGCAGGATAGACACTT
>DAOQAY010000074.1:0-13386 GCA_035354435.1 bacterium | reverse complement strand
CCCGTAAAACACAACAAGTTCCCCTGCCGCATAGGCTGTACCATACGATGCAAGATGGGACGAAACAACAATATCGTCAAAGCCGTCCTTGTTTATGTCGCAAGTTCCGGCGGCCGTGAATGAAAAACCGGCATTTATAGTCAGGTCAGGATGTGTCAGAACAAACTGAGCATCACCAATAGTTTCAGGCAGTTTGCCTCTTTTAAAAATATAAAGTTTACCTGTCGCCTTTTCAAAATCATATGGAGGAACTGATTCATGCAAAGCACCTATTCCCCAGTATTCATCGTTAAAGGAAAAAATTGAATAACCGAAAAATCCGCCCTGCCCCAAAATAGTTTTTGATGAAAACATATTCTTTTTATCGCCGCTTTGAGAACTGAAAATAACAACTCCGCCGGTTTGTAATGATTCTACAAAATCTGCATCGGCATCGTTAACATCTTCATCTGCTGAATCTTCACCAGTCTCATCCGGCTCTGTCACATCATTTTCCAGATCATTGATTTCATTATCATTTTCGTCATTAACAACTTCGCTGTCGTCACCTTTTTGAACTTTTGAATTGTCACAGGCTGTAAAAAATAGAAACGATACTGCGATGATCGCAACAATCAGTTTTTTCATGTCTTTTTTCTCCGGAATTATCATACCGGCTGATTCTACCATTTTTTAAATATTATGTCCAAAAGAACTGTTTACACTTTTAGGACAATATAGTACAATTTATTGTAAAACAGTTTTCCAAACAATGGAGACAATGATGAAAAAGCTGATTTTTTTGGTTATTTTTGCCGGATTGCTAATGACAAATTTCAGTTGCAGCACATCTGTAAAACTTGCTTACAACAATGCTGATTTTTTTATTTTGAAAACACTCAATGATGTCGGATGTCTTGACAGTGAACAGAAAAAAACTGTCAAACAGGAAGTCAAATCATTCATGGCGTGGCACAGAAAACAGGAACTGCCTGTATATGTCAAAAACATGAGAGAGTTTGGAAAAGCACTGAGATCCGGACCGATCACTCAGTCCGATTTTGAGAAAATGTATGTTTTTTTCATGCATACCCAGCAGAAAACTACAGATCAGATCAAAAACTTTGCTGTTGATTTTGCAATGTCAATGCCTGTCAGTCAGGTAGAATGTGCTTTCACAAAACTCGAAAAAGGCGGAGAAGAAAGGAAAAAAGAACTGGCGGAAGATCGTGACAAATACTATAAAAAAATGAAAAAAGAGATGGTAAAACAGACAAAAACCGTACTCGGATCTGTGACCGATGAACAGATCGCCATGATAGACACAATTGTTCCTCCGCTTGAAGAAGAGATTGCAGCAAATCAGGCTACAAAAAGAAAAAGAGATTACCTCAAATCAGTATTTTTAAGACCGCCGACAGATGAAAAAAGAAATGAATTGATGACGGCCATCAGCAGCCCGGATTCCATTTATACCGATACTGAAAAGAAGCTGATCGAAAAAAGACTCGAACGGGCAAAAGAAGGTTTGTGGAAACTTACCCAGACATTCACAGAAAAACAGAGAAAATATCTCGCCGACACTCTTTTTGAATATGCTGAAAAATTTGAGGAACTTTCACAGGAGTAGATTACTTCTTCGCAGGCTTGGCAGGAATTACACCTTCATAATACAGTTTGAAAGCTTTAGTAAATTCAGTCAGTTCGTCTTTTAAAACTTTATTTCCGGCATCAATATTTTTCACCATTTCCTGCATGTTCTTTCTTTCTGAAGCCATTTTCAGACCCCAGTCTTCATGCATTTTTTCAAGTGTTGAAACAGAAGCTGTCAGATAGAGAAATTTTGAATATTCAGTCCCGTAGATATTTTCAATGAAACTCTCGAAATTTTGCGAAGAATTTCTTTTCTCTAAAAGTATTTTAAGCTCGTCTGAAACAATTATTTTAATAGTTTCGCCATCGGCAAGCTTGATCTTTGTGCAGACTTCATTGATCCTGTCCTGAAGAAAATGAAGCAGATAATCGGTCTGGGCAAAAACATTTACAGATGGATTGTTCTTTTCTTTCGCGATCTTGTAAACATTTGCCATAGCATCTATAAGTGCCTGATTTTTTTTAGGAAGCTGCTCGCATTTTTTCTGTGCCGTCACAAGTGAAACAGCACCCTGATTCAAAAGTTTCTGAACAAAATCATTATCTTGGGCATAAATATTCCAGAATATCGATAGCACGATTATCAGCACTGTTTTTTTCATCCTCAAACCTCACAGAACTATATTTTTCACCATTGAATGATACATGCAAAAAAGAATTTTAAAATATTTTGATCTTTTTTTCGTAAAACCGGAGACGGACGGTTACTAATAATTGACAGTCAGATGATTTGCAGTTCTTGCCAGTCTGCTGCGCTCCGTTCTTTTTCCACCAAACTCTTTACAGGCTCCTCCGGGAGCCTTTTCTTTTTTTGTGAGTTATCACCAGGCCATTTTAAGATGATCTTCCATTCCGTCAGGATCAGGACCGTCAGGATACTGCGACCTGTAGCTTCTGCAAACTTCATTATCATACAGGAACATTCTGATCGAAGCTTCACACGCCGCGAAATGCATCTCTTTAAGAAACGGATTGCCTCTTGAATTTATTTCTGATGATTCGGTTCTCCAGAAATGGATTATTGAACCCCAGTGACCGTTAATTCTGTAAAGTTCAAAAAGCCTATGAAGCTGAACTACCGGAGATCCGGAATATTCAAGAGCGGTCTCAAGATCGCTGATCTCGGCTTTCATAAGGTCAATATCACCATTCAAATTAAAAAGTACGATATCATTATTCTTTTTTACAACAGGAACATGCTCAACTGGTTTTTCAATCATTTCAGGCTGTTGTGCTACGGGTTCAGACAAAACATTCACCGGCTGGCTGGCGGTTTTAGCAACCCTTCTGATCGTTTCCCGTCCACCTTTTGAAACTGTCGAACTTACCCCTTTTTCCAGATCGATAACTTCAACAAGCCCTTCGGTAACTTCGACTGAATTTATGCTTTTTTCGACTGACACGGTAAATACTGTGCCAAGAACTCGTACAAGTACAGAATTATTAAGGTTTACCATAAAATCAGTTCCACTTTTAACACTGAATCCGACTTTTCCTTTCTTTACACTGAAATAATTTTCATATTCGTGGACGATCATCGCATCGGTATATGCTGTAAGTGTATATCTTCCTTTCGAAATGACAGTACCTTTATCAATTTTAAAAACACCTTCAGGAATATCGTTTTCATCAACATTTTCAAACACTTCAACAGACTCTTCGACTTTCCAGGAAGACTCCTTATCTGATGTGAAGAATTCAATCTGATTATTTTTCTGTGCTTTGCCTGAAATAAATATGAAAAGAAATATAGATGCCGCAACAGCAGCGGCACCTGCAAAATAATATTTGAATCTTGCCGGAACAGATGAACGGTCGTAATATCTGTCAAAAACGGCATCGGCAATGGATTCGATCTGACCGAGATCCATTATGGGTTCGGCTTTTACAGATTCCTTGATTCCCTCTTCAAGATAACCTGCTGATTCTATTCTATTTTTACAAATAGGGCAATCATCGATATGTATTCTCTCAACATCCGTTACATTTGAAATACCGCTTGAAATTTCAACAATTCTTTCAAATGAAATGTGTGTTTTATTCATTTCAGCTTTTCCATTTCCTTAAGCATAAGCACTTTTGCCTTGCTGATTCTTGAGGCAATTGTCGTTATCGGGGTCTTGAACATCTCTGAAATTTCTTTGAGAGTCAGTCCTTCGACAACCGAAAGTACAAGATACATTCTCAAATCCGCCGGTATTTTTTCAAGAGACATCTGAATCAATCTTTCCATTTCCTCTTTTTCAATAATATTGAACGAGTCGTCATTTTCACCTGAGCTGTCAACCATTTTCTCAACAATTTCAGTACCTATTGCGACAATCGATGAGAGATTTGTCATCTTTTTCACTTCCCTGCAAGCCGTATTCAGCGCCAGTCTGTAAAGAAAAGTTGAAAACGCCGATTCTCCCCTGAACGAACCGAGCGACTTGAAAAGCTGTATCAGAACCTCCTGAATAACATCTTCAGAATCTCTGCCTCCGGTGATCCTGAACACAGTGACCGAGATCATTCTGTAGTATCTTTTTACAAGTTCTTTCCAGGCTTCTCTGGAACCTGATAAAGCAAGTCCGGCCAGTTCGTTATCATTAATTTCATTCAGTTTTGAGGTTTCATTCGTCCTTCCAAGGAACCTTTTTATCATCAGTTTGTATCCTTGAATGAAGTTTTTTACGAAAAAGTTATTACAAAAGATGCATGCCTTTTATCTGTGCCGTCTTTACGGTATGAAAAATATCCTTCGCCACAGCATGTGCACACCGACATATCTTTAATAGTTTCAACACCTTTCGATTTAAGGCCGCTAATAATTGCACTTTTCAGATCAGCAAAATATCCATCTGTTTTTTTTATTACCGGAATATTCGCTTTGGCGAATCTGTCTATAAGTTCACTGCCGATCCTGAAACAGCACTGTTCAATACCGGGAAATATCACAGCCTCTATATTGCCGCAACCAATTTCCCTCATCATTTCAGCACCTTTTGCAGAAATTCCAAGTTCAGTTCCTTTCCACCCGCTGTGGAAAATGCCGGAAATATTTTTAACTCTGTCAGTAAGCACTACCGGAAAACAATCAGCCGTTTTTATTAACGCACCAGTTGCCGGTTTTGTGATTATAATTCCGTCACCGGTTCCGGAACAGTCGATCAGAATATTATCGCCATGCACCTGTTTTAAAAAATGCAACTCTTTGATATTATATTCTTTTCTGATATTTTCACAGATAGCATCAAAATTAACTCTTGCATCAGTTTCTTTGATAAATCCGTATCGCTCTTTCATCAGGAACCCTACATTCCGTTCAACAGTTCATAATACTGGGTCAGATTTTCTATGGATTTCATAAGCGCAACATAAAAAAACCAGCTGATAATAAGAATAATTATCGTCAACCCGATCTTCCATGCTTTTGAAGTCTGCGGTCTCATCCAGATCAAAGGAAGAGCCAGAGGACCTGCTATAAAAAATGTAGTCACAATGAATGAAGTCTTCAGATAAAACGGCAACTTATCTTTTTTCAATGACGGCCCGAAACCCTCGACAAGAAACTCATTGCAGTGCTTGCATTTTATCGCATCATCTTGAATCTCTTCAGCACAGAAAGGACATCTTTTCATTGTTTTTCCTCTAATTAAACCGCAATGATTACACCACACCGGGCTTTTTTGTCAATGTTTCTGCACGACAACAGATGATAATTGTAAAAAATTGCTTCGAGGCTTTCATTCGAATTGTTTTAATCTTGAATTAAATTCTTGATTTTGAAAGTTGATTCAGGTATGTTGAAAAAGTAATTAGGAAGCAACTGGATAATTTAAGGAGTGGTACAATGGATGAAAAGAAAATCATTGTTTTTGAAAACAAGTATATTCGGAGAGTTTTTTATAAAAACGAGTGGTATTTTTCAGTTCAAGATGTTGTGACTGTTTTAACAGATACTGTTGATTCAAAGGATTACTTAAAGAAAATGAAAAAACGAGACCTTTGGTTATTGAACAACTGGGGGACAATTTGTCCCCTGGTTGAAATGACCGCTGCTGATGGGAAAAATCGAAAAATACAGGCGGCAAATATAAAAGGACTTTTCAGAATTATTCAATCCATTCCATCACCAAAAGCCGAACCGTTCAAGCAATGGCTGGCTAAAGTTGGATACGAACGGGTTCAGGAAATTGAAGATCCGGAACTTGGTTCAATCCGTGTGAAAGAGCTATATCAGGCAAAAGGTTACACCGACCAGTGGATTGAAAAAAGAATGCGGGGAATTGCTGTTCGGCAGGAACTTACCGATGAATGGAAAAACCGTGGTGTTCAGGAAGATGTTGAATATTCAATACTTACAGCTGAAATTTCAAAAGCGACTTTCGGGCTTACACCTTCAGAATATAAAAAATTAAAAAACCTTGAACGGGAAAATCTGCGTGACCACATGACAGACCTTGAGCTGATCTTTTCAATGCTTGGTGAAGCGGCAACAACTGAAATCGCAAGAAACAACGATGCACAAGGATTTGACGAAAACAAAGACTCTGCGAAACGAGGCGGAAAAATAGCTGGAAATGCACGAAAAAACCTCGAAAAAGAAAGTGGCAGAAAAGTTGTAACTAATGAAAATTATTTGGATGAACCGCAGAAAAAGAAAGCACTCGAAAAAAAGAAAAAACAATAATCCGCCAAGATTCCACCCGACAACCAGTGTCGCATCAACTACCTATAATAAAAAATAGACGGGCGGATTGAATTAGTTATCATTAACCGACTTCCACGGAGAAAAAGATGAGAAATAAAAGAAACAAAAGCGTAAAAATCCCATGGACAAAGATCGTCTGGTCGCTCAACCTCGGACTTTTTTCTTTTCAAATGTTCTCCAAATGGCTGAGAGAAGACCCTTTTTTGAGTGCATTGCTTGGGATAAAAAGAAGAAATAAATATTAGGAGGAAGAGATGAAACTTTTTACAATCGGGAAAAATGGAAAATTCGTTCCGTTTAATGAACAGGTTTTTAAGGAAGAAAACAAAGAATCCGATCTTGAAAATCTACTCGAAAACAATCCGGAATATTTTTTTGAAGACAGCAAAATTATGATAATCGGCAGACAGATTCCGACAAATCTCGGTTCATGGATTGACTTGCTGGGTCTTGATAAATCTGGCAACACTGTGGTCATTGAGCTTAAAAGAGGAAAAACGCCGAGAGAAACCGTTGCACAATTACTTGAATATGCTTCGTTTGTTGAAAATCTTGATTATGACGCACTTAACGAAATATACAGATCCTATATCGGACAAGAAACTGCTCTTGATGAATACCATCAGGAATATTTTCAGTTATCTTCAGACGACATAGTTTCATTCAACAAATCGACTAAGCTTGTCATTGTTGCTCAGGAAATGTCTAACCCCATCAAACAGACTTCGCTTTATTTAAGGAAAAAAGGACTTGATATTTATTGCATGGAATTCAAGTATTTTCAGAACTATTCTCTGGAAAAAATGATAACAAGCGATTTTGTCGTCGGAGAAGAATCATTTATAAAAAGCGATGTGAAACCAAGTACGCAACTACCCAAAGTTGATGAAAAGAAATTCATGGATTCACTGGATAAAAACGGAAAAACTGTATTCAACGAACTGTTCGAATTTGCTAAAAAACAGAATTTGTTTTTCCGTTGGGGATCAAAAGGATTTTCTCTGAATCTCGAAATTGAAAATGGATTTGTGGGACTATGTTTCGGTTATCCGCCGGATTCAGTTTTCAAACAGAGTATTTACACTGGAATAGAAGAAATAAGAAAGAAAGTGCCCAATTCTGAAACCATTATCGATTTTTATAAAACATCTCTGGAAAACCTGAAATTCTTTGAGTCAGCAAAAACAAATTTAAAGTGGGTAATTAACAAATCATATGACGAAAATGAAATTAGTCAGTTTTTCAAAATATTGATAGAACTTATTGATAAGATTAAATATAACTCAAAAATTGAATTATCGTAAAATGGAAAAATAAGATGGCTGACAGAGATTACACAAGGTATAATTTCAATGGAAAAACCAATCTGCCAAAAACCAGATTAGTTTGGGAAGTGATTAAAAAATATGTTGAAGATCATCCGGATTTAACTGTTGACAGAATAAATGAAATCTTCCCCCAAGAAATTCAAGGTTCGATGAAAATTGCAGAATATGTTGAAAACATTCCAGAAGATAAGTTGCACCGTCTGTCCAAGTTCAATAAAGATGAAGAAAGCATACATATGAACGGAAAAAAGATTGCAATAGCAGCTGAATGGAATTTTAAAAATATCCTGCGATTTATCAGAAAAGCTGAAGAACTTGGATATGAAATTGTCGAATCAGAATCTTTTTTTCCAGAAACAACTGATGAATACGAACCAAAAGACCCGAAAGAATCCGATTTTCCCACGGCAGATAAATTTTTGTTTGCTTTTATCCAGTTTTTCAGCAAAAAAAACGGCCATTCCGAAAATCAGAAAAGAATACTGCAATTTCATTTAAGTCAGCAAAACTATTCAACAACAGCAAGAATAATTACAGAAAATCTAGGACTCACAAATATTGGTCATGCAAATATGTTATGCGGACATCTTGCAAAAGGATTGTGTCAGATTTTAGGAAAAAAGAATTTAAGGTATTTCGTTGAAATCCTTTTTGATTTCAAAAAAAACGATGAATTCAACAATGAACTTCAATGGATTCTTCATCCACCAGTCGTTGAAGCATTGAAAAGGTTCTTTTCCATGTCGGAAGAAGAAAAGACTAAATTTATTGGAAATTCTGAGAAAAATGAGCCTGTTAAGAAAATGAAGGGAAGCAATCAACCGCTCAACTTAATTCTTTACGGACCTCCGGGGACAGGAAAAACTTATAACACAACTGCTTTTGCTGTCAGATTAATTGAAGGTGGCAATCCTTTTGAAGTTATGACAAATCTTAAAAACAACGAACTTTCTGACACTGAAATTGAAAGATTTAGTGAACTCAGAAAATCGGGACAAATTGAGTTTATAACATTCCACCAGTCATACAGCTACGAAGATTTTGTTGAAGGAATAAAGCCGGATGTGGAAAAAGAGGAAATGAAATTTAAACGAGTGGACGGCATTTTCAAAAACATTTGTGCTAAAGCTGATAAATGCAAAAACGCAAATCCGAATAAAAACATTTGGAAAATATCTCTGGGTGAAGCCGGAACTAAAGACTATGAGAATGTTTTCAACTTTTGCATTAAAAATTCTTATATAATTCTGGGTTTCAGAAAAGACACTGATTATACAGGAAAACCCAACGATGAAATTCAAAAGATATACGAAAATCTACCTGAAAAAGATATTAATCCCAATGGTTATAGATCTATTCAATATATTGTTAATGAAGTGAAAACTGGCGATTACATAATTGTTCCGGCAGGATTAGGCAAAATTCGTGCTATAGGAATAGTGACGGGTAATTATGAGTTTGATGAAAAACTTCGGTATTATTCTCAAAAAAGAAAAGTTGAGTGGCTATGGTGGACAAATAAAGAAGAAAAGATGATTGTTTTAGAGGATCATTTCTTTACTATGACAACATTGTATCCTCTTAAGGATGATCGATTTGAAAAAGCTCAAAAAATAATCAAAGAAACTCTAAGCTCTCAAAGCTTCGTTCTCATAATCGACGAGATCAATCGTGGTAATATTTCCCGTATTTTCGGCGAGTTGATAACTTTGATCGAAGAAGATAAAAGGGATGGCATGTTAACAGTTAAGCTCCCGTATTCTCAGGAGGATTTTACTGTTCCTTCAAATCTTTTCATTATTGGAACAATGAACACTGCTGACCGTTCAATTGCACTTCTGGACATTGCTCTACGCAGACGATTCACCTTCTTCAGATTCGATCCAAGACCGGAACTTGTCGAGTTCAAAAAAGCCAGAGAAATAATGGAAAAACTGAATGAAGAGATCGTTAAATCAAAAGGAAAAGATTTTCAGATCGGACACTCATACTTTATGAAAGTTAAAGATGAAAAAAAATTAAAAGCCGTAATTGATTTTAAAATAAAACCTCTGCTTGAAGAATATTTTGTTAATGATCCAAACAAGCTGAAAGAATTCTATGAAATAATTGACAGGTAACATAATGAAGAAAAAGAATGAAATGACAAAAATACAGAGCAACCTTTTTGAAAGAGTTGTGTCCATTCTTGAACAGGCTCGCAGTAATGTTGTTCGATCGGTTAACTCAAACATGGTTATTGCATATTGGTTGATAGGACACGAAATTGTTGAAGAAATTCAATGTGGAGAAAAAAGAGCAGAGTATGGAAAAACTGTTGTTCTTGATTTATCTGAAAAATTAAACAACAGATACGGTTCTGGTTTTTCTGTAACAAATCTTCAATATTTCAGAAAGTTTTATCTTGTATTTTCAGACAGATATATAATTCAGCACCCACAAGGTGCTGAATCGGGAAACACAACTTTTCCAGTGCAAATTTCACGCCAATCGGGTGCTAATTTGAAAAATGATTTTAATCCTGATCTCGGCTGGTCTCATTATCGTGCCCTGATGAGGGTAAAAGATAACAATGCAAGAAACTTTTATGAAATGGAAGCAGCCGAGTGCAAATGGTCAAAAACTCAGCTTGAGCGGCAGATACAAACTTCTTATTATGAGCGAATCCTTAAAAATAAAGGAGTCTAGGGACTTTTGCCTGCAAATCGCAAAAGAATGGAAGGAGAAACCATCCAGCCGATCGGTATTCTTAAAAATCCCTATGTGCTTGAATTTCTTGATTTACCTGATTGCAGCTCACTTCATGAAAACGATCTGGAACAAGCAATTATTAACAATCTGCAAGAGTTCCTTCTTGAGCTTGGCAAAGGGTTTTGTTTTGTTGCCCGTCAGAAACACATCCGTTTTGACGAAGAAGATTTTTATATTGATCTGGTGTTTTACAACTATATTATCAAATGTTTTCTGTTAATTGATTTGAAAATCGGCAAATTAACACATAAAGATGTCGGACAAATGGACGGTTATGTCAGGATGTTTGAAGATCAACATAAGGTGTGCGGTGACAATCCGACTATTGGATTGATTCTTTGCTCAGATAAAAGTGAAGTTGTTGCCAAATATTCTGTTTTAAGCGAAGGTAAGCAAATTTTTGCGTCCAAATATCTCAAATTTTTGCCGACAGAAGAAGAGCTTCAAAAGGAAATAATTAAAGAAAGAAAAATTCTGGAAACAGTTTATGAAAAAAAAATTGATGAAGAAGATAAACAGAAATGACTGAAAATAAGGTTTTTAACCTTTTTGAACATACAAAGTCTGAAAAAATCAAAGATTTGGATTTTGCAGATTTTGAGAGTTTTCTTAACAAAATCTGGGAAAATAGACCGACCGATGGATTTTTTTACGGAAACGACACTGAAAAAGAGAAAGAATCAAACGGTCAACGATTTTTCAAACTGAATTATGATGGCACAATAACTCCAAGAAATTATACCGGAGTTGTTATTTATAAAGATTTCTCGTTCAACATTTTTCCTAAAGTTTTTGACAACAGTAAAAAAGAAGCTGAATTAAAGCATCTTTTTGCAGATAATCTTCTCTACTGGCTTTCTTATATCGACAGATTCAAGTTTCCAAAATTTGAATCAGATCAGGAAAAAAAAGACTCCGACATTCTTGATATTTTCATATGGCTTTTTGCAAACTATACCCTTGAAACTCTTAACTCTTCTCCTTATCAGCAGTATGAAGAAATCACCGAAGAAACTTCTGCAATAAAAGACAAGCTTGAGTTCGGTGAATACATAAAAAACATCGCAAAAGGACTCTGGCACAAACCAGTTTGCAGGTATTCATCATTTGAATATGACAATATTTTTAACCGGGTTGTAAAATCAACCTGCAAAATGTTGTTACAACTTGATAAATTAAAAGAAATAAACATAAAAACTCTGAGTGAAATCATGTTTCTGCTTGATGATGTGGCCAATATCAGTGCCGCCAGTTCTGATTGTGACAAAATTGTCTTAAATCCGATGTTTTCGCACCTGAAACCAATTGTTGAATATTGCAGACTTTTCCTTTCAAGTGCTGTTCACACAACCGATTCCGGAAAACTTTCTCTTTTTGCTTTTCTCATTCCAATGGAAAAAATTTATGAGGAATTTCTGCTCGGCTTTATAAAAAAGATGGAAGGTTATGAAAAAGCATGTAGAAAAGAAGAAAAACTCGATGAAAACGGCACTTATAAAATCAAGAAAGATATTGAAATTCCAAACACTTGTATAATCGATGCAAAATACAAACTTCCTATTGACACAAAACCGGCGCAAGGCGATATGTATCAGATAATTTCCTATGCCGTCAGATCAAAAATCAATAATGTTTTTCTCCTTTACCCGCAGAAAAATGAAAAATGGGAACAAACTTATCATATAAAAGATGAATTCTCAGAACACTCAGAACAGATTATCTCAATAACCGCTGCGACAATACCATTCGTTAAGTACGAAACCAGCAAAAATCATGATGAAATTCTAAAAAAACGATTGTCAGACCTGCCAAATCTTTCATCATACTGAAAAAAACACACTGAAAGCCTTCACACATTTCATTATACTGAAACATATGACACAAAACTTGACAAACATTTCATTATAGTGAAAGATGCAAGGGTTTTACTTTCTGTTTTTACGGAGGTGTTTGATATGTTTGATATTTTTAAAAGGTTTAATTTCTGGGACGGTGTTGTTACGGGTTGCGGGATTGCCCGTCCTGATTACATTTCAGCTCTTGATTCTATGCTTGAGCCGAAAAACATTATAACAATTACGGGTGGAAGAAGAACTGGTAAAAGTGTTATTGCAAGGCAGTTTATAAGATATCTGATCAATGAGAAAAAGGTTGATCCGACAAAAATATTCTATGCAAATCTTTTTATTCAGGATATTGATTTTATGAAAGATTCCGGAACATTCAAAAAGATTCTCAATGAATGGAAAGAGAAATTCAATCATATTCCTGGCGAACGGCTTTTCATAGTAATTGATGAGGTTCAGGAAATAGCAAACTGGGAAAAAACCGTTGTTTCTCTTTATGAAGACTATACTGCCGACTACAAAATTATAATCACAGGCTCAAACGCAAAACTGTTAAGCGGTGAACTTCATACATACCTTGCCGGAAGAAGTTTTGAGATGACACTTTACCCGTTATCTTTCATGGAATACTGTTCGTTTCTCAACAAGTCTCCCGATAGAGCCGCCTGTATTGAATATCTGAATGCCGGAGGAATGCCTGAAGTTGTCAAGGTCGCAGATGTTTTTGCAAGACAGAATCTTGTTTCGGCAACAATTGATTCAATAATAGTCAGAGATATCGCAACAAGACATCAGATTAGAAATATATCTCTTTTAAGAAAAATGGCCGATTATTTCTGTTTTTCACCGACAGATGAAGTTTCAAGAACAAGGATATCAAATATTTTAAAAACCGGCGGTGAAAGTGCTTCGATAAATACTGTTTCAGAATACATGGAATACCTGAAAGATGCTTTTTTTATTCATGAATGCCCGCTTATATCATATAAAAAAGGAGATATATTAAAAAGTGTGCCCTTAAAAGTTTATCTGAACGATACCTCTTTTGCAAAAACAGCCGATGAACAGAGTGATTTTGGCAAACTGCTTGAAAATATTATATTTATAGAACTCAAAAGACGCGGTTTCAAAGTAA
>DAOQAY010000073.1:11022-13455 GCA_035354435.1 bacterium | reverse complement strand
AGACATTACATCTGAAGAATTTCAGCAAATGCAAATGATGGAATATAATTACGGTTCAGAATCTGACGACTATGGTAATGATGATGAAATAATTCAGCCAGATTCTGATACCGTGGAAATATTTGATGAAGATATTATAAATGATGATGATATTCCTGATTCGCAGATTGATTCTGATGATACCGAACCAGTTGAAACAAAAGATGATGAACAGGCGATTGATATCGACCAGCCAAGTGATGTTGACAAAACTAATGATGAGGATGTTAAGGAAACCAGTGAATCCGGCAAGTCTGACGGTTGTTCAATTTTAATATTCTGACGGTATAATTAGCCTGTTTGACAAAAACCTTGAAAAATCGTAATCTGTTTCAGAAATTTTTTATATCAATGGAGAATCAGATCATGAAATTAAGAGCGGTTGTTATTGTTTTTATTGCAGTTTTTCTTTTTTCGGGAAATTTGTTTGCAGAAGGTTCAACAAAAGGTGAATTCTATGCCGGTGCTAAGATCGGTCCGGGTGCCGCTTTTGTTTATGGTGATGATGCAGACGAGCTTGATCCTGCGGCAGGAATGTCTCTCGGGGTTTTCGGAACTTACCGGATCATCAAATTTGTGGGCATCCAGGCGGAAATTAACTACGAATTGAAAGGTTTTTCGGTAGATGTAGCCGGAGCTGACCAAAGACAATTTCTGCATTATTTTTCAATTCCCATTATGGCAAAAGGCTTTTTCCCGGTTTCCATCGTGACCATTCAGCCATATTTCGGATTTAACATTTCTTTGCTTATGAGTGCAAAAGCCAAAGGAGAATTTTTAGGAGCAACGATTGAAGAATCATACCCTGAAGATTACGAAGTTTTCGATCTGGGGATTCTTTTTGGAACTGAAGCTTTTATAAAGATCACGGATCACATTTTCATTACAGCTGATCTGAGATTCGATCTCGGTGTTCTTGAGGCGGCGGAAAATGCCGAATTATACAACGGCACTTTCTATGCACTTTTCGGTGCGGCATATAAATTCTAACGGACACTCATCGTTCGATCTTTTTTCTGTTGTAACCTGAATCATCATAAGGCTGGAGCGCCTCAAGCCACTTCTTTTCGAGTTTTTTCAGTTCAAACCGTTCGTCAAAGAATCCATCTTCGGGATATTTGAGTTCCTCCAGTATTTCAAACACAAATTTGTCCTCTCCGTACTTTTTCCAGTCATCGATCAGTGTTTTTGTGAAAAAGGTGGAGCCGTGTTTAAGCTGGAATCTGCAACTGTTGAATGACGCTTCAATATTCATAGCAGCTGCGACATAAACCTTTCCATTGACAGTATTTCTTATCTGAAACACGCCGTTTTTCTGTTTTGCTTCCTTATATTCTCTTTTGAGTTCTTTTTTATCCATTTATTTTTTCTCCTGATAGGTCTTAACTTTGTATTTACTGCCGTCAGCGGTCCTTTTCATAAAACCGTATTCGATCAGATATCTCCTGATCGTGACATAATCGTCCCAGACTTTCATAAGTACCAGATTTACTTCAGCTTCCGAATAAATTCTGCTGACTTCGAACCGTGTAATTATCTGCCGTAGAACTATGATCTTTTTCTTTTCCTGCGAAGGGAATTCACTCAGTGGACCGTCAACACCTTCCTTGAAATAGATCTTCAGACATTTTGCGCTTTCTTCTTCGGTGATATCGAATCTGCTGTCAACCATTTTCGCTGAAGTCGAAACCGGAACAACTGCCGGAAATGTGTTTTTTGTTTCGTTCATAAGTTCCATTATTGCAAGGAATATTTTTGCCTGCTTTTCCCTTTCCCGAAGTGAAAACCGGTGATTTCTGATAGTTGATGTGCTCTTTCCGCCGGCTTCTTTCAATATTGCAATATCGCTGGAACCCTGACTGATAAGCTCGATAAGCTTTTTCTGAAGCTCGGTTATTCCGGTATATTTTTTGTCCATCGTAAGAAGTGATGCAAGAACTGACCCGTGATTTGAAGTTATATGGCGTGAAATTGCTTTTTGCGCTTCATAATAAATGCTGTTTTCGGGATATACGATTCCTTTTTCAAACCGTTTCCCGCAGAAAATGCAGACAAACCCTTCACCGTTTGATTCTTCTTTATATCCTTTTTTCATCTCTTCAAGCGAAGATTCCCAGAAAAGGTCTTTTACAGTTTTCATGGTCAAATTCCTGAATCGTCTATTAATAAACCAGACGGACAATACTTATATCTACTATAAAAGTCAACAAAAGCTAAAAATGTCCATTAGGCAGAATTGACCGGAAAAGTCTAAAGCTTGTCAGCAATACCTTTAATATAAGGTGATTCAAACTCGGAAGAAAGGATATCCATGAAAATTGTATTGTATCTGTGTTTTGCGATTTGCCGGTCTTCTCTTCTGATACCGATCTCCTTGAAACCGATCTTTTTATA
>DAOQAY010000073.1:0-10922 GCA_035354435.1 bacterium | reverse complement strand
ATCCCGAATATCGGAGCACCCGATTTGAGCTGATTATCAATGAACTCCTTTTCCTTTTCAAGCGAAATCACCGCAGGATGAGGCGCAACATAAAGCACCATCTCCATATCGTTGAACCACTTCGCATAAACCTCAGCATCTTCCATCCGAATCGGCGACAGATAACACTTTTCACCAACCAGCTTCTTGAAATAACTCATTTTAAAACTCCTGAAATTTCAGTTCATTCACCGGAAAGTAGTCCCGCATCGGCAAGTTGTCAATTTTTATGGTGATTGAGATATAGTCGCTGTCTGTTTTGTAACTCGAAATTATTTGAAAAAAATATGGAGTTACTGTATGGTAAAAGAAGATCATTCAGACTTGAAATAAATAACGGTATGAATGAATATTTAGGAGAAAAAATGTGTCCAAATATAATGCAGGTGTTTCAGTGATAGCCCCTTATTTTAAAACATCGCATGGGGTTCTTTATAATGATGATTGCTTGAACATCCTTGCAAAAATGAAGACAGAGGTTATTGATACTGTATTTGCAGATCCCCCGTTTAACATAGGAAAAGATTACAAAAATGGATATGATGATGATATCAATCATTGTGATTATATGGCTTGGTGTAAACAATGGATACTTGAATGTTCTAGAATATTGAAACCTGGTGGCGCATTTTTTCTTTATGCAACACCTGAATTGGCTATCCAATTTGCCCCAATGATGGGAGAAGCGTTGAATTTCAGACATTGGATAGCTATTTCAATGAAGGGCACTTTTCATAGAGGAAATAAGCTTTATCCAGCACATTATGCTCTTCTTTATTATACTAAAGGAGATCCGAAGGTATTTAATAAACTGCGCTTGCCAATTGAGGTTTGCCGACATTGTGGTGGTGAGATAAAAGATTATGGCGGTCATCGATCAAAAATGAACCCGGAAGGAGTGAATCTTTCGGATATTTGGACAGATACATCACCAAATCGGCATAAAAAATTTAAAGTTCGCCAAGGTGTAAATGAATTGAAAATGATTATACCTGAAAGAGCTATCCTAATGTCAACTGAAGAAGGAGATATTGTTTTTGATCCTTTCGGAGGTGGCGGATCTACATTTCAAGTGGCAGAAAAGCATCGTCGAAACTGGATCGGCACGGAACTGTATGACTCGGAACATATAAAAAAGCGTATCGAAGAAAATTATTCAATCTCTGCTTCAATGGAGCCGAGGTTTAATTTTAAGGAGCTGTTTAATGAAGATAAGCAAAATGAAATTTTACGGCGGGTCAAGGGAAAAGGTTTGCCGCTTAGGGCTCTCACACATATTTCTTGAATTGCAGGAGATGCTTATCTCTACGGAAATTCTGATTTTAAAAAAGAAGCAAGCAAATGGAGCTGGTCGTTTAAGAGAACTTATAGACGAAAAATTCAAAAGTTATGATGATTGGATTTTGTCAAAGTCTGGTGACATTGATTGGATAAAAAAGATTCGCTATAATCACTCTATCATATCCAGAATCGGAGTGGAAATTCAAGTGTCTGGCAGGAGCGACCTTTTGGCAAGAGATATTGTGCACATAAGAAACAACCTTCAAGACAGCAATATTGATGTTGGAGTTATTGTTGTTGCTTCAGATGAGTTCGAATATTATTTAACGGATCGAATCGCAAATTTCAGCTATGCTGTACGCTATGTTGAGGAAGAGTTGCGAGAGGCACAGTCTTATCCTATAATTTTGCTTGCTGTTGAGCATGATGGTTTTTCAGATACACCTCTTCCTAAGAAAATAACAAACACAGGAAAGCAACTCTCTAAAAATGTTGGCTAATGGAATAAAAACGGAAGCAAACTCTCTTCCCGACATTCTTTTTAAAAGACTGGATATGATTGAGCCATATCCTGAAAAGGTGGCAAAAGTTGAGACGATTTGCAGATTAACTGCATTTTTCCCGGGTGGAAGAGGTTTTCGGGATGAAAACAGTGAGATATTTACTGATATTCTGGTTCTGGGTCAGGATTTTTCAACGGTGAAATATTACGAAATAAGGCCGAAGTGAAAATGCTGTCTGAAGTTATAAATTGATTGATTTCGTCCAAAAGATTAGAATTCTCTGAAAATAGTGTTACTTATCAAATGTTTTGAGTGAGGGTGTTATGAAAAAAACCAAGATATGTACGGTTTGCGGTAAGTCGTTTTCGCAAAATGAGCTGATATCGGGTCACGGGATAAGGCATCAGATCGAAAAGCTTATTCTGGTCGATCATCCGGATTGGACAGATCACGATATGATATGTAAAGCTGATTTCGAAAAGTATCGTGTGGAATATATTAAAGCAGTAGTTGCAGAAGAAAAGGGCGATCTGAAAGCGTTAGAAGAAGCGGTTGTGAAAAGCATTAATGAAGACGAGCTGATCTCTGCAAATATCAACACGAGTTACGGCGAAAAGCTGAAGATAGGCGACAGAATTTCAGATAAAGTCGCATCTTTCGGCGGCAGCTGGTCTTTCATCATCATATTTTTTCTGGTTCTGCTGTTCTGGATCGTATTGAACAGTGCGTGGTTATTTGCCTCTTCGTTCGATCCGTTCCCTTTCATTCTGCTCAATCTTGTTCTTTCCTGCATTGCTGCAATTCAGGCTCCTGTGATAATGATGAGTCAGAACAGGCAGGAAAAGAAAGATCGTATAAGAGCCGAAAATGATTACAAGATCAACTTGAAATCAGAACTGGAGATAAGGACACTTCATGAAAAAATGGATCATCTTCTCCTTATTCAATGGTCAAAATTGATGGAAATACAGGAGCTTCAGATCGAGATTCTTGAAGATATCAAAAAGGAAATCGAAAAGAAAAAGCCTTAGATCTATTGATTATTTTGTTTTGATTCCAACGAATTTCGTGAGAGCGCCTTTATCAGCAGGCTCGGTAAAAGAACCGTCGATCTCTCTAAGCAGTGCACCTGTTCCACGAAGATTCACTGCCGTTGTTCCGGTATAATATTTCTGAGTGAGCGTGAATCCTGCTTCGCCTTCAAACCCGAAAGCTCCTGTTGCATCATTGAGGAAAAGGGCAAGTCTGAAATTAGTGTAAAAATCACTGAAATTAAGACCTTCATTCACATATTTTCTGATAGCATCTTCGACACAGATATATGAATTATCTTCACTTGCAATGATCTCTTTAAACATTTCTGTGTGGTTGCCGCCCTGAATTCTGAGGTATTCAAAGAAAAGGTATGAAAGTGCATAATTGCCGTAAACATCTGATGAATTCGTATCATTCCAGTAGGTAAGGGACTGACCTGAAGTTACTGAAGCCGACTGATTGTAAGCGGTTATCCAGTCAGACTGAATGCCGTTGTAAAGATGCATTGCGGTCATCGACATACCTTCATTTAACCATGTATTTTCATTGCTGTTAATGGTCTGGGAGTCATTTTCGATAATAGCATTCTGATTGTTATAGCACAGATGCTGGAATTCATGAGCGATAACGGCATATGCACCTTCTTTTGTCATGTCATTACGGGTGCTTACAAATATCATATCTCTTTCATTTGACTGAGGATACATTGATTTTGCATAAAGATCGCCGGGGCTGAAATATCCTGCAATTGAAAGTCCGAGATCTGTAAAAAGAAGTGTTATGGTTCCGTCATCATTTATATCAGAAGGTGTTGCAAATTTTGTCGTTACGAGCGGGAATATCAAATCATCAAATTCATCTGCGAGATCAGTAATTTCAGATCCGGTTGCAAATCCGCTGTCGTCGCTCCATATCTGGACATGATCTCCTATTTTGAGAAGTGTGGCTGTAACCTGTTCGTATGCTGTTCCGGCAGCGTTTACTTTGTAGAATGACTGTGTGTCGCCCACTGCGGGAAGAAGATTTATCTTAGGTTCATAAAGATCTGCTTTTGTAAGTCCTTCCGGAATTTTGAAATGAGGATTGATGAACAGTTTGTTAAGTCCGGTGCCCGAAATTGCCGGAGTAGTTGACTTGACCAATGGCGGTACTGCCGGAAGTGTGCCGCTGGTTGACATATTGCCGCTGAAAGGGGAACTGTTTATTATAAGAAGAGAATCGCCAGTGTAATCGGGACCTTCGAAATCAAATCTGTCTCCGTAATACAGTCTGCATGTTGTGGTGCATGCATCAGTGTCGACATTATTGGCATCATCGCACTGCTCGCCGGATTCGACTACGCCGTTATTGCATGTTCCGGGAGTTTCATTGAGACATTCATCGGAACAACCGTCAAGATTGGAAAGATTGCCGTCGTCACATTCTTCGCTTCCTTCAACAAATCCGTTGCCGCATTCAATTCCGGCATCATTTCTGCATGCCTGATATTCAGTCGGGCAGGCCTGACGCAGACATGTTGTTGTAAAATTGTCTGCACATGTTGTTCCACCGCATGTCATCAGCGCATCGAAATACTGAGCCGCCGCAGCTGTTCCGCTTGCTTCACATTCATCAAGGCAGTCGGCATCTCCTCCGCAAGTTGTGGCACAGGCAAGAACAACAGAACACTTGTTGTCAACACCAAGTTCGCGACATTCATAAGTACGCTGATATCCTGAAGTTCCGTCTTTCTGAAGGCAGAAAAGATCATTGATGGAGCAATCTTCTTTATCGTTCCATATTTTGCTTGTGCATTCCTGAAGAACATTTAAATTGCACTTTGTCTGACCGTCAGTACAGCTTCTTACACACTGGCGAATGTTATATTCCGTGCAGTCGTCAGCACAAGTTGCCGTTCCGCCCTCATAAATATTAGCATCAATGTCGACACAGTTTTTTGTATCTTTGTCACATACTTCGGTTCCTTCGATCACGCTGTTTCCACATGTCGGAACAACATCGATGTCATCGATTATTGAGTCAGAGTCGAGAATTTCATCCGAATCTGTGATAACTTCGATATCTGAGTCTGTCACAGCATCTGTCACACTATCATTATCATTATCAGTATCGGCAATGGCATCGTTATCCAGCAATGATTCGTTGTCTGATTTCGCTCCTGTTTTCTTTGAATCACAGGCGACAAGCAGAAACATAAAAGCAGCGATCAACAATAAAACTTTCATGCAGCCCTCTTTTTGCAAGTTAAATAATAGCACCGGATAAAATATCATGGTCGCATTTTTAAGCAAGGAATCATAAAACTAGTGACAATAAAGATCTGATTTAAATTGATTTTTCATATCGTCTTTTTTAAAATTCAGTATCATATTTATTTGAGGTGAGAAAATGAAAAAAACAATTATCATCTTTCTGGTTCTTGCTGTTTTTGGATTAATTTCATGTGCTGAGAAAGAGGAAGAAAGTATTTACGACAAAACGGATGGCGATTCTGAGGTTACTGACGATGGTGAAAAACAGGATTATCAGGTGAGACCTGACGGTAACGGTGGAACTGATGATGAAAAAGAAGATCAAAACAATAATGATGACTCCGATTTCGTAGACAGTGATACGGAAGAAAATGAGGACATTGACGAAGATGAATCTATCGATGATCTTTCTGATGAAAGTATTGATGATGACAGCGATTCTGATATTGACGGAACGGTAATCGGTAATGATGATGAGCCTGATCCAGGAACGGTCTGTCCGGCAAGTTACGCAATTACAAAAGAATCCGATATTGCTCTGATAAAAGACTGCAACACGATCGAAGGTCAGCTCGTCATTCAGAACTTTCCAGGCATTGCAATAACAGGTCTGGAAAATCTCAGGGTGATCAAAGGTGACTTCAATATTCTCACTTCAACGAATCTTAACTCATTGGAAGGATTCAAGAATCTCGAAAGTGTGGGCGGCGGCATGTATGTTTTTGGTAACGATTCACTTGTTGATCTTTCCGACTTTGAAAAACTTGAAAAAGTCGAAGGATGGCTACACATAAAAGAAAATGACGGCATGGAGAAAATATCATTGCCGGTGCTTGAATATGCCGGGCAGTTCATGGTTGTGGATAACAATGAAATGACTGAGCCGGATCTTCCGGCACTTGCTGAATGCGGTGATTTTTTCCAGATAATAACAAATGACAAGCTTACATCTATTGCATCGTTAAAAAGTCTTAAAAAAGTCGGAGAAAGATTGCAGATATCGGGGAATTATCTGCTGACTTCGCTTGATGGACTTGATAATCTTGAAACAGTTGAAGGGGTTTTGAGGCTCACAACGGGAAAAGCACTTACAGATCTTAAAAAACTTTCAAATCTCACAGCAATAGGCGGTCTTGAAATTTCAGGCAATGACCTTCTTACATCACTCGAAGGGCTTGAAAATATTACAGAAATACCTGGAGATGTAATTGTGAGCGGCGAACTGCTTTCTTCTTTAAAAGGTCTTGAAAATGTAACCGAAATAGGCGGCGATCTAAATATCAATGCAGTCAAAGAGATAATTGCTTTTACCGACCTTTCAAACCTTGTAAATATCGGCGGCGATCTGAAAATATCATATGACCTGAAGCTGGTTTCTCTTCAGGGATTGTTCAACCTTCTGTCTCTGGGCGGAGATCTGAACATTACAAGCAATGCGCTTCTTCCTCAGTGCGAAGCCGATAACCTCAAAACATATCTTGAAACTAAGAGTTGGGATGGAACATCAACATTTTCAGGCAATTACGGCGAAGGAACCTGCGAATAAGGTTTTTTATTCAGTTTCAGGAAGGTGATAAATAAAATAATATGGATTATCGCAATATGTATCCGACTCATCGCAAACACGATAGAAAATATTCTGAAATGTTTTGGCGGCATAAATATCGTTTTCAGCGTTTTTGCTCACAATTTCAAGATTTTCAAATGTCTCGGAATCCTTGTCAATAATAAACCTTTTTCCAGATTCAAGTATCATTCCGTTCCAGATTGAAAAGTCTGAGTACCGGGATTCTTTCTTTAAAGATTTTGTACTTTTTCCGTCAGTGACAATTAAAAAACTGTCACTGTCACTATCATTGGAATTATGTTCGATAACAGGCTCTTTCGAAAAAGATTCTCCTATATATTTGAAATCACCTCTATTTTCAAACATTACAGAAGATGAGCTGGAAACGATATCGAGAGGAATCGACATTAATGTATTGTTTTCACTGAATAAAAACTCGTTTTCTAAAATTGCAAGTCCTGAAAACTGCAAATCTTTTAACAGATAGTAAATAGGTTCCGATACGGTAATTTCTTCGTTATTCCAAGAAACCGATTTTAATGCTGTTCCTCTGGCTTCGGTAACTTCGGCTGAAAAAATTGAAATGCTTTTATCTGCCGCAACTTTTTTTATATTGCTGAAATTATTGTCAAAAAGAAGAGCTGACAACGGTTCCGCCGAAAGATTACTATCAGGAAAAGATATCAGATAAGTTTCAGGCTCAGTTTCATCAGTCGTTTCAATGAGTTGCAGAGTATTTCCTGAAATTGTGATGCCAGAAAGTTTTCTTGATGTATCGTTGATAAAACTGCCAATTATCTTACCTTTTTTCAGAGCTGTTATTTTTGAAATGTAATCGTCATCTGTGCTGTAAACGATCAGCGTATCGCCAATAAAACCCAGAACCGTTCCGTAAACGCCTGTAGCTATGGCTTTTTTATGAGCATTTTCAATGTAATAGGTAGATCCGTAGTAAAACCCGCCGCTTAAATCAGGAAACATCTTGCCCGGCTTACATAAATAACCACAACCGTCATTATAAATACTGATTTCATGATCTATAGTTCCTGCGAGTGTTCCATCTGAAGTCCATAAAGAGTAGTTGCCGCATTTTTTCACATTCGCAATACCGAACATGGACATGCCTGCCATGGTCGTTCTGTAATCATAAAAACCTTCGAATTTGGCTCTGCTGTCGTTTTCGCAATCCTGACCTGTCGCAACAATCTTCTTTTCACCATTGGCAATGTTAAAAGAATTCAGGTAGGTATAATCACCGAATTTGTATGAACTCATTATTGTATCGCCATTTACTGAAAAAACATTACCGGTTGATTTTGCTATGAATTTTATGTTTTCAGGATTTCCGTCAGTTTCAAAACATTGAGTATAGTTTGCTGTTCCGATAAAGATCTGATCTTTTCCGTTGCGATATTTCTCACCACCTGAAACATAAACAACTGAAGGAGTCAACGTCATGTCCGGTTTTACATCTTTGAATTTTCCGTCACTGGTTACATATAACAACTTATGCTCAAGAGTTTTTCCAAGAACATTGAAGAGAGCTTTTTCTCCAAAAAAGCCGGAAAATGCGTATGACTCTCCTGGATTACAGATCACATCAGCTTCTATAACATTTCCTGACTTCATATCTAATATTTTCAAACACTTATATGATTCTCTGAAGCTGGAAGGCGGTTCGATTCTAAATAGTGTTGTCCCATCATTTGTTGCAAACTCTGAAATATTTCCATCAAATTCAGTTGTTGTTTCAGATTCTCCCGATGAATAAAGAGTAATGACTGTTTTATTTCCACATTGATTTACGATGTGAAAAAACGGCTTGTTCAATTGCCTGAATATTGAGATTCCGCCTGAATCACAGCCACATATTTTCTCTTCCTGACAAGTTGAAACATCAATAGAAGTGAGACATTTGTCATAATCATACTGATAAAAAATTTTTCCGTTTATATAAGATTTTGCAAAAGGTCGCTTTCCTGTTTCATCATGGCATATTTCAACAAGTCTTTTCTCTTCTTTATTTAAAGTAAAGTACTCTCCTTTTTTTCTTTCATAGATAAGGTCATCGGAATATCCTTCTGAAGAAAACCAATTATTTTCATTATCAAGCTTGAAAAAAGCGTCTTCAGATGAATTGTAAAACCATGTTGTTTTCTGACTAAAATCCGGATTGCTGGTTGAAAAAACGACATTTTCTTCGGTATCAACCGAAATAAGAAAATAGAATTCAGATGACATATCATAAATTTCATATATTTTCTCAATTGGAAGAACAATTCTCCGGTTATCCGCAGTACCGTCTGTGGAAACAATTCCGTCATTTGAAATGTAATAAAACCGTTCATTAGCGGAATAAGAAAAGGTTAAAAATGAGTATTGCAGATAATCCATATCACCTTCTTCAATAAGCTCGACATCATCAAAGTCGTTATTTGTTGAATACAGTCCGGAATCCTCAATGAATAATGCGTGTTCTGCGTTTGACCATAAAGTATATATCACAATCGGTTCTTCAACAGGTTCCGGCATTAATTTATAAGGATTGGGGATCAGGATTTGAGTTGTCTGAGTGATTAAATTTTTTCCATTTGAGCAGTCAATCGCAATGGAACATCTGCCATCAGGAAATTTCTCTTTTGTCGGCGTGAATGTGTAAGTGTTTGAATTAATTATTCCTTTACATGTGTCATCTTTTGAAACTGAAATAACGGTTCCCAGATCTTTTTCGGATTCGCATCTTATAAAATAGCTGTAAGTTTCATCCCATTTAGTTATTCCGTGAGGTCTTGTTTTAAAAGATAAGGTGTCAGGTTCAATGTCGAAATCGTTGATGTCTTCGTCTGGTTCATCAGATTCGTTAAAATCAGAATCAGAATCAGAAGTTTCATCAGCATCAGCAATGGTATCAATATCTGAAATCAGGTCGATGTCTTGATCGTTCAGATTGTGAGATGGACTTTGGCAGGAAAAAATCAGAAAAAGCAATGGAAAGATAACAACTGCTAAGGACAATTTATTCAATTTTTTCCTCGGTTTTTTTAGTTACTTTACTCAACTTTGACGCAAAACAATAATAAAAGTTGTCTTTTAATTCAAGCTTTTATGGACTGGTTTCAGGAAGACGGTAGCTCATTATAGGTTTAATCGAATCATCGGCGACTTCTTTCATATAAATTCTTTTTTCAAACACATATGTATTGCTCATCTGGATAATACTTTTTGTCAAATCATTTCTATTTAAATATTTTCTCCCTTCATCAACAGCAAAATATGGTTTGCCGTTTTCCTGATTTTGAATAAATACCCAGTCATTCCAGATTGATATATCTTCGTCCTGTTTTTTTATATATATCTGATAGTTGTTTTTTATTCCGTCAATAAGTGTCAGATCGGAAATACTGTCATTATTAAGAGAGGCATACAGCAATCTTTCGGGAAAAACGCTTCCTACAAATTTTTCCACTACTACTGGATAGAATGATATTTTTTCAGTATTTGCAGAGTTACTGTCTAAAGTGATGGAATATAAGCTGAAATTGCTAATAAATACAAGCTTGTTACCGATCATGCCAGGTTCATCAAAATTAATATCTTCTGAGTCATAAGAAAGGACTGGAACAATCAGGATGGAATTATCTTTATCATTGAATTTTGCAATTTTGAGTATATTAAACCATCCCTTTCTATCGTTAGCGGTAAAAAGAGAAAGAGAGTCGTTCACAAATATTTCATTGATGTTTGTATAATTTTCTTCAAACAATGTCTCGACCGGAGATTTGTCAAATAGATCATTGTTTTTAAGATACATGATCTCGACTTTTCCAGTTTTCATATCTGTTTTAAGTAATTGAATATTTTTTTCTGTAACACTTAAATTGAATGAATAGTTTTCTTCTGAAAATAAAACTTCCTGAACAATTTCACCTTTTTCAACTGCCAATATCTCAATTTCTCCATCAACGGTTTTTGAAAAGATCAGACGGTCTCTGGTTTCTTTTTCTAAAAAATAATCGCGCTGCATATACTTAATTGTAAATTTTGTTCCATCTTTATCAATGTAATAAAGGTGATCAGTGCCGAAAACATAAAATCCACCTTCCTTGTCACTTTTTATTCCGAACAGAAGAAAGTCCAGATATTCATAAGGCATTGAAATGCCAATGTTTTTCGTTCCTCTTTTTGTTCCGTCAGTTATCCATAGCGTATAATTTCCGCAGGAATCTGTATTTGATACCCAGAAAT
>DAOQAY010000072.1:0-13735 GCA_035354435.1 bacterium | reverse complement strand
AAACTGACAGCTTTCGATGCCGCATCTAAACTCAAGGAAAAGGAATGGGATAAGATTCTTACAAAACTTTCAGCGGCAGGTATTCCGTGGAAAAAGATGGTCTCTTTGAAACAGCCTTCCGCCACAAGTCTCAAAGCTTTACTTTTAAGCAGTTCAAAGCTCGAAGGAGGCAAAGATCTTCAGCTTACATTCAAGGCTGAATATCAGGGCGAAATAGAAAATCTTATAGGTATTCTTGAAACGAAAATACCTTATCTGAAGAGGGTTGAAGTTCCTTTCGGCACTTTTTCAGGTTCTGTTGAGAGGACTGTAAATGTTAAACTGCCTGAGTCAGTTCCGTGGAGAAAAGAATCCGCATCGTTTAAACTATGTCTCGGAAGTCCTGACAATGTGCTCAAAACTGAGATAATTCCGATAGAGACAGTGCCGTCTGAAAAGCCGGAAATAGTTTTTTCTGTTCTTGCTGTTGAATCTCAGGGAAAAATAGATGGCAGGATTCAGTACGGCGAAAAGGTAAAGCTTATTCTGAATATGAAAAATATTGGGCATGGTGCAATGCTCGACGGTCGTGCGATGATAATAAATGCCAATAATTCCAAAGACATGTTCATCAACAGCGGAACGATGTCGCTGACTCTTGCTCCGGGCGAGACAAAAAGTGCCGAGTTTAAATTTGAGCTCAACAATGCTCCGACTGACAGCAAAGATCCGCTTAAACTTGTGATCTCTGCTTATGACTACAAGACAAAATACAGCGCAGGGTTTACGATCCCTGTTTCTACCAGTGATGCCGGATGTCTTTTTGAGAGCCGTACGGATGATATCGAACTTGAAAAAGATACTGTTGTCTACAATTCCGCAGACCTGAAAGAAGTATATGGAAAAGTTGCTGAAAAAGGGAATTTGAAAACTAACGGAAAGTGCGGTGAAGTATATCAGACTGCTGACGGAATGTGGGTAAGATCGGATGCAGTGAAAAAACCTGCCGGTGAAGTGACGAAAAAACCGGTCATTACACTAAATTATCCTGTTTCTATGCCGCAAATAGCCTTTACGACAAACCCTGAAGTTGCGGCAGACGGCAGAATGAACATTGATTTTTCAGTCAAAAAAGCCGATGTTAAAGATGTTTTTGTATACCTGAACGAGAAAAAGATCTTTTATGAAAGAGTCGATTCGACGACCGGTGAATTGAAAATATCACTTCCGGTAGTATTTGAGAATATGATCAATGAAATCAATGTAGTAGTGAAAGGTCCTGACAAAGAAAAGAACGCAATAGTCAGAAAATTCGTATTATATCCCAAAGGAAAAGTCGAAGAAAAGTCTTATTAAAACGCATCCTTATCGTTGAGATATTCTCTGTAGCGGTTGAAGAAGGGTTTCATGTCTTCAGATTCTTTGAAGGTGTTTCTGTCAATATTTGAGAGTTTTTTCAGGTCATACCAGTTTTTTACTTTGAAGAATTTCATGAATTTTGGTGATATTGCGTCGACCGGACAGCCGTAGATGCATCTCATGCAGATAATGCACTTGAGACCGAAAGATGGTTTGTTGTGACGACCTTCTTTGATGTTACGAGTAGGGCATTCGATTATACATTTTCCGCAGTTTGTGCATTGGTCTGAAACTTTGAGGTCTTTCCCGAAGCAGAACGAGCCGAGTTGTTCCATTGCACTGAATATGGCAGTTGAAATATTTATCATTATGGAGTTTTTGTGCCTTCTTCGGATTCCTGAAGATATTTCTCTGACTGCTGAGGTGATCTTTTCGCCAGATTTAATACAGATCTCGGTAATAAAATTATCAGGATATCTCAGAAATACATTAGCCGGCATGACTATTACGCTTTCGTGGAAGACGGTATAATCTTTTTTGACAAGTGCCCGTCGAACCTGATAACTTGAGCCGCCTTGAAAAAACGGATCTCCAGGAGATTTCACAATAAAAGCTTTCCGCTTTTTCCCTTCCGGAAGATGATGTTTGATGAACTCAAAGAATATTGCCGGAGCGTTGAATGCATGAACCGGATAAATGATCCCGACAACATTGAAATCATCATCAAAACTGTCAAGACCTCTTGTGATCTTATCAATTTCTCGTATCTCAACTGAATATTTCCCAGTCAGGTTCAGAGCGAAATTTTCAACCACAAATTTTGTGTTTCCGCTTCCTGTGAAGTAGAAAAGAGTACATTTTTCCATAATTATGCCTATTTAAATATCGAATTCTGTATTACTTCATTTACTACTTTGGTGTTGAATTTCTTTAAGAGCACAGTATTCCATTGATAGGAAAGATCTCCTGAGATTATGACATCGCAGGGATTTAAAATTGATATGAATCTCAGGACCTTATCAATATCTGTCATGGCATAATATTCTGAATCGGCAGGTAGAAGAACTGTGTTATTAAAAGGGATTATAAGTTGCGAAGAAGGAATAAAGCCAAGAAACAGAAGCAAACCGTTAATAGAAATATTTGTGCGTTTCATGTCAGGTGAAACGCTTTCAAGCTTTACTTCAAAAGGTCCTGCAGAAATGGCAGTTCCGTCAGTAAGCATCAGAAATTTACGAAGTATCATCTGCGGAACTATAGCTTCCGGAATGATTCTTGTCTTTTCTTTAACTGTTTCGGTTATATTGATATGCTTTGTAAAAACGGTTACATCCTTGGAAGATGCTCTATCCGAATGATTATCAATACGGAGGCTTCTTCCTGAATCTGTAATGTGCCAGACTGAATTGATCTGCATTAGTACTTCTCCCAGAGCTGTTGCATGATCTTATCTCTGAATCCCCAGGAATCCTTAAATTTTTTCCCCTGAAAACTGTTCACCGTAAAAGCATAGAGATAAAGTTTTCCGCTTTTTGCTTTCATCAGACCTGAAAGCGAGGTCACTCCGGTAAGTGAACCGGTCTTTCCCCTTATAAAGCCGGTGCAGTCGTTACCTGATGATGCTCTTTTTAAAGTTCCGTCCTCTCCCATGACAGGAAGAGTCGAAAAATAATCGAGACTTAAGTAAGGGTCGCTGTATATCTTTTTGAGAAGTTTGACAAAGAAACGGCCTGTGAGAAGATTTTTGTCATTGCCGAGTCCGCTTCCGTTGATGACATCTACAGTTTCACCCAGTTCCTGCTTCGCATATTCCTTGAGAAGGTCAATTCCTTTATGAACATCGCCCTTTAAAATAGCACCCATGAAAAAAACGAGGCTGTCGGCAATAAAGTTTGAAGAATAGCGGTTCATTGTCCGGAGAATATCTCTCATAGGGCTGCTTTTTAAAATATGGTTCACGGCAGTTGCTCTTGTAAAAATTGATTCTTTAAGCTTTTGCCTTGATATAGGTATCCCATCTTTTTCGTTCATCATGAAAAGCAGTGTTTCCACATAATGATTTGTCGGGTCGTAGATTTTTTTATATACCGCAAAAGGTTTTTTGATCAGTTCGCCGAGAGTTCCTTTGACAGTTATGAGTGTTTTTCCGTCTTTAGGTATGGCTGTTATGAGAAGCCTGTTGTAGCCGCCTTTAACTGTTGTTGCCGTATTTTCAACTATAAAATGCGGTCCGGGAGTTGAAATAGTGATATCCACCGGACCTCCGGTGACTGTAGGTTTTACATACATTTCAACTGAATTGTAGTTGAGTCCGAGTGGTGAAATATACGCAAGATATGCATTATCGCCCTTTTCCCCTGAGTCTGAAATATAGCGGCCTTGATTTCCGTAAATGAAATCGTCCACTACAACTTTCTGGACATTTGAAATCCCCCGTCTTTTCAGATCAGTTGCAAGAAGCCACATGTTTTCCATCACCATTTCAGGATCGCCTGCCGCTTTGATATAAAGTATTCCGTCCTCTGGATCGAATGAAAACATGGTCATGAACCTGAACCCTCCGCCAAGATTCTGGAGAACTGATGCGGTAGTCAGAAGCTTTACATTTGATGCAAATGACAGCGGCTTATCGGGATTAATGGAGACAACTTCTTTTTTTGCATCTATATCGTAAACCACTATCGAAAGGTTTTCTTCAGGAACAGGGGTAATATCAAGATCTGTTGAGTTAAGATTTTTAGAATTAAGATCTTCGCTCGTTAAAATACTTGTGAAAAGGATGAAAAGTGACAGCAGTAACAGCTTTTTTAACATCACCTTTCCTTATGATTTTTTCCAGAGTCCTTTCTGTTGAAGTTTTTATGAGGTTCGGCAGGTTTAGCTTCGGGTTTAGGTTTAGGATTCGGGTTCGGTCTGTGTCCCGAATTATTTTTGTGGAATGTTCTTTTTCTGTCAGGAGCAGGTTTCGAAGGGTTCTCTTCTTTTTTCTCTTCTTTTTTCTCGACTGTTTCCTCTTTGAGTTCATTTTTCTTCTCTGTGGTTTTTACATCAGGAATATCATCGAGGTTTTTGATCTGTTCCTCTTCCATCATTTCTTCAAGTATAGGCTGAATAAGTTTTCTGATATTTGACTTGGCAATGGCATAAAACGATTTGAAAATAAGCGGAGCTCTGTCTGATTTCTCGATAAGTTCGTCTATCTTAATGAAAGTTTCTATCATAAGGTCTTTTTTTGCTTTCATTTTCTCGTTGTTGTCCACAGCAGTATTGATCCTTCTGATGCCGGTCGTTATTTCTTCTTTCAAAACAGCTATCTGTTCACTGGACAGAACGGTTTTCAAAGCAGTTTCAATATTTTTTTTCATAGTTTTCCCTTACTTGAATTGAATAAAATCTTTTAATGTGAACGCTCTCATGTATTTGATCAGAGGATCCATATCGAGTATGCTTCCGCCGTCAAGCGCCCACTGGTAAGCGATCTCTTTCATTGTTCCTACTATTGAATAAGCAAGAAGTCTGGCGTTTGTTTTTTCAGGGATTTCTTTGCATTTCTGCATCATTACAAGCGCACCTTCGACATATTCGGCAAGTTTGGTATAAAAAAGAATAAGATGATGGTCAAATTCACTGTCAAGCCCGACAGCTTCACTGACGATTATCTTTGTAAGGTCCCTGTTCTGAACAACAATCTCTGTGAAGTGCCTGATATTCCTGTCAAATTGATCGCTTAAAGGTTCATCAAGGCTGAACATTCTGATATCTTCCAGCATTGATGAAGAGAATTCCGTTATGAGAGTTTCAAAAATATCCCGCTTGTTTTCAAAATATAGATATACAGTACCGCGGGCTATGTCAGCTTTTGCACAGATATCTGAAATGCTGGTGGCGTGATACCCTTTTTTGGAGAATACTCTGCTTGCCGCAAGAAGTATCTGCTGCTTTCTGGACTGTTTTTTTGAGCTTTTCATGGCTTAATTATGCAAGTTTCGACAAGATTTTATAAAACGGAGCAATGAACTGTGCAGGAGCACTGATGCTTCTGAGATAGTCGATTTTCATTTCCACAGAATCTCTCATAAGATCAACATACTGTTCCATGTCTGAGTTCTTCGAGGGGTCATAAACAGTGTCAAAATCCTTTTTAACATTCTTGTAGATATTCTTTTCAGGAATGAAATATCCCGGCATAAGTTTCCACTCTCTCCATTTCATTTCGCCTTTTGCGATCTTTACATAAGTGGAGAGAAGAATGTCGTCCGTGATCTCAACAGGTTCGCCTGTTGTTCCGAAGAATGGTCCTACATTGAGAACAATCATTTTGAATTTTGTCTTTTTAAGAGCCTTATCAAAAACGCTGAGTTCTGTAGCAAGGTCCCAAACTGCATTCTGATTTCCGCCCGGTATGATGTTCATATCGGAACAGCAGTCGCATTCTGTCGAGTAGGTAAACCATGAAGATGAAATGAGTTCGGCATCTTTTATCAGAACAACCGGAGGAAGAAGTTCGTCTTTCACTATCATTACAAGATACTCGGGAAGGCTGAGATCTTTTTCATCCTGAATGAAAGGAACATGGAGCTTCCCGTTAGGTGAGAATGCAGCGTTCATAACCGGATTTTTGATCCCTTTTTCGTTTTTGGACACAGCAACATTCTCTGCTGAAAGAGCGACAGGAGCGGCAGAAGATCTGACTATTGCACTCTGAATAGATCCGAAATAGTTCTTTCCGAATGAAATAAGTGATTTCTTGCGACCCTGAACAGAAGTCATCATCAGAAGACCGGAATCACCGCTTATAAAAACTTCTTCGTTCTTTGTTTTAAATTCGTTCGCATGGACATTAAGACCGAAATAAGATCTGTCCTGACAGGAATTTGATATTGTGAGAAAAGTTGTTTCGGTTTTCTTTCCGCCTTTTGTTATGCCTATTGATTTTGCAACTCCGTTCACCGGAAGAGCTTCAACATTATTAACTGCGCTGTTCCATCCGAGTATTTTAATTGCTTTTCTGATCTCTGAAAAGTTTTTTGCACCCAGAAGGAACGCAGTGTTAGCTTCAATGTCATAAATCATCATGATTCTTGGCGGTTCTTCGGAAGATTCTTCGGTTTCCCTTGATTTCCAGTAAAGCCATTCTTCATTTACCCAGTCAGGATAACATACGATCCTTATTGCAGAAGCACTCATTTTTTTTGTTTTGGAATAGATCTTTGAACTTTTTTCATCTATCGGGTAGTAATGTATCGCAGTATCAAGAACAAGTTTGGCGAACTGAACGGGGGCGCATATATCAATTTTACAGTTGAACTCAGTATTTTCAGTAAGATATACGCTGTGAACAAGAGTTTCTCTCTGGATAAGTTCATAACTTGCCTGTCTGGCGATGCCGATAAGTTCGCCTCTTTCATCAGCAAGTCCTGGATTGGTAAGAGATTCGGAAATTGATGGAACTATTCTGACAGCCCAGCTTGCAGTCTGTACATCTTCACCAGTAAGGTTTACAAGCACTTTTGCATCCGGAATTCCCATTTCAGAAGCCTTCGGTACAGACAGATCCGTAACAACAACCGTGGGCTGCTCAAGTGCGGCCTCATAAAGACCTTTAATGTCTGCTTCTGCGGATGCCGGAGCATTCATAATTGTTACAGCAAGTGCCTGAATCTCTGAAATGTTTTTTTTTGTTTCAACACCGATAAAATCAATAGTGCTCATTCTGTTACCCCTTAATATTGCTGGATAAAATTTAAAAAGCCTCTGAATTATACAAAAAAGTCTTTTAATATCAAAATATTTAGTAAAAAAATTACTATTTGTTTAATATTTTGTGTCAAACCTTGCCATTTCTATCAATAGACTTATAATCAATTTCGTTTATTTGATGCCTTAAGGAGGTTATTATGAAGAGAATATTCGCAGCTTTTTTTGTATTATTGTTTTTTCAATTTGTTTTTGCTGACAAAGTTTCGGTTCTGCTCAAGAACGGGAAAAGTGTTTCCGGGACTGTGACAAAGGTCGAGGCCGGCAGTATAGACGGAAAGAATGTCGTTGAAGTTTCATCGATTAACGCTGCTCAGGGTGTGAATGAGATACTTGTCCAGATAAAGGATATTAAAGAGATAATTTTCAAATCAAGCGACGATGTTTCCTGTTTTGAAGATGGACGGTTTGTTCCGGTTAGAAAATACTGTTCGATGAAATCCGTCTATCATGTGATATTGAAAACACCCTCAAAGGAGAAGACACCTATCGAAATATCTGATGAAAGGATGTTCATTTTTCATATCGAAGGAGCAAAAGAGCCAGTAAAAGTAGGCTTTTATAAAGTTCTTGTAAGCAATGAGAACCGTGAAGATAAAGTGGATTATCCTGATCTTGAAAGAGAAGTGATGGAATTCAGCAGAAACAACATAAAGAAATTATCATTCAATTAACCGGAGGAACCGATGCTTTCAGTCAGTTTGTCTAATTTTGCATCTGAAGTCGAAGAATTCAAAGGACTTGTCATAATTGATTTCTGGGCACCGTGGTGCGGACCATGCAGAATGCTGGGACCGATATTTGAAGAACTTGCCGGAGATTACGCAGACAACAGCTCAATAAAGTTTGTAAAGATCAATACTGATGAAGATCCTGATCTGGCAAGAAAGTTCCAGATAAGGGGAATTCCTACAATAAAATTCATTAAGAACGGAAAAGAAGTCGATCAGCAGGTCGGTGCAGTGCCGAAAGAAGTTATAAAGGAATTCATTTCTAAACATATTTAAGCTACTTGAAAAACTATCTTTTCTGATCTTGACAAACAGAAATATTTTGCAACAATGGAAACTCAAATCGTTTTTTGAAGTTTCCGGAGGTTTCCAATGGAAAGTAAAGACCTGTTTTTCAGAACCGGAATTGATGCCGGTTCTACAACTTTGAAAATTGCTGTTCTCGATGAGTCGGGGAAAGTGGTTTTTTCCAGTTATTTACGGCATAACACTGACATCAAAGGAACTCTGCTTACTGTTCTTGACAACATGAAGAAGAAAATAGGCGATGTCGTTACGAAAGTATGCGTGACAGGTTCTGCTGGGATAGGTATTTCAGAAAGAGTCGGCCTGAAATTTATTCAGGAGGTTGTTGCAAGCGCCGAAGCTGTGTCAGGATTGTTCGGCAAAATCGGGACCTTACTCGATATCGGCGGAGAAGATAGCAAAATGATAATTTTCGATGAAAGCGGAAATGCCGATATAAGAATGAACGGCAACTGCGCAGGCGGCACAGGAGCTTTTATCGATCAGATGGCTTCTCTGATGAGTGTTCCGGTTGAGGAACTCAGCAATCTTGCCGCGGATCATACAAAAATTTATCCGGTTGCAAGCAGATGCGGGGTTTTTGCAAAAACCGATGTGCAGAATCTGCTGAGCCGCGAAATTCCGAAAGGCGATATAGCTGCTTCAATTTTTAATGCTGTTGTAACTCAGGTTATGAATACTCTTGCGAGAGGAAGCAGTATCAAGCCGCCACTGCTTTTTTCAGGTGGTCCGCTCGCTTTTATTCCGTTTCTTCGTGATCTTTTTCTTAAAAGAATCGGGTTGACTGAATCAGATGCGGTTATTCCGGAAAAGCCGGAGCTTTTTCCTGCCATGGGAAGCGCTTACTACGCAAAGGATAATGAACTTTCCATGACAGTTTCTGAACTTATTTCACTTATCACTTCGAGTAAGGAAAGCAAAACTGCCGGCGGCGGGAGGCTGGATCCGCTTTTTAAATCTGAGGAATATTTCAGAAAATGGTATGAAAACCGTTATATGAAAGTCACTCGTGCTGTTCCTGAACTATCTGAAAACAGTGATTGTTTTTTGGGAATAGATGCAGGATCGACGACAACTAAAATCGTTGTGATAAACAAAGACGGCGAAATCATGGCCGAGTATTACAGGGGTAATGGCGGGGATCATATTGTTTCAGTCAGGTCAGGACTTACTGAAATCCAGAAAAAGCTTGCTTCGGAAGGAATCAGATATCATGTAAAGGCTGTTGCCGTCACTGGTTACGGTGAAGATCTCGTAAAGTCCGTTTTTTCAGCTGATTTCGGGATTGTCGAAACGCTTGCTCATCTTAAGTCCGCACAGAAAATATCAAATGGTAATGTGGATTTCATTCTTGATATCGGCGGACAGGATATGAAAGCGATGTTTGTTGAAAACGGAAATGTCACGAATATAGAAATAAATGAGGCATGTTCATCAGGTTGCGGTTCTTTTATTCAGACATTTGCGGTAAGTCTGGGACTTAGTGTCGAAGAATTTGCCAATAAAGGGTGTTCATCCAAAGCTCCATGCGATCTTGGATCAAGATGTACGGTTTTTATGAATTCCAAGGTTAAACAGGCACTTAAAGAAGGTGCCGGAATTGAAGATATAAGTGCGGGTCTTGCTTTTTCGGTTGTAAGGAACTCTCTTTACAAGGTTCTGAAACTCAAAGATATGGATGAAATCGGACAGAATGTCATTCTTCAGGGAGGAACATTTAAAAATCCGTGTGTTCAGAGGGCATTTGAAATTATCACTGGAAAAAAAGTTGTTGTGCCTGATATCGCAGGAGTCATGGGAGCTTACGGAGCGGCATTGAATGCGCTTGAAAAGTGGAATGAAAACAGGGATATGGTGTCTGAATTTACCGGATTTTTCTCTTGTACCGGAGAATTAGCTCTGAAAATGAAAAAAACTCTGATTGAGTGTAAAGGCTGTGAAAACATCTGTTCCGTGACGAAAATGGATATGGGAAACGGAAAAGTTTTCTATGCTGGAAACAACTGCGAAAAAATCTTTTTTTCCGGTGGTGGAAATGTGCAGACACAGTGTTTCGATGGAGTTTCGTGGAAAAGGAATCTTCTTTTTGACAGAGATTCGTGTCCGGAAAGTGAAGCTTTAATAACTGTGGGGATTCCGAGGGCATTGAATATTTATGAAAATTATCCTTTCTGGCACACTCTTTTTACCAGATGCGGCATCAGAATTATTCTTTCTGATCCTTCGACGGTTCAGCTTTACGAATCAGGATCGGGAAGTGTCATGAGTGACAGTATCTGTTTCCCGGCCAAACTGATGCATGGTCATATTTTTAATCTCATAAACAGGAAAGTTGACAGGATTTTTTATCCCATGGTTGTTTATGAAGACAAAAGCGGATGCCGGCAGAACAGTTTTAACTGTCCTATCGTTTCAGGTTACTCTGATGTTGTAAAGAGTTCGATAAATCCTGAAAATAATTACGGAATACCACTTGATACCCTGGCTGTTTCATTTAAGGATAATAATCTTCTTGAAAAGAAGCTGAAATCCTATTTTACAAAAACTTTTGGTGTTTCACATTACCGTTTCAGAAAAGCATTTGCCGAGGCAATGAAAGAAAAGGATAATTTCAAGGTGATTCTCAGACAAAAATCGGATGAAATAATAACAAAGGCAAAACAGGAAGGAAGAAAAGTTGTCATGCTCATCGGCCGGCCATATCACATCGATCCGCTGATAAACCATAAAATTCCTGAAATGATTACAGTTTTCGGTTTTGATGTGATAACAGAAGACAGTGTTTCGCAAACTTGTGGAACGGCTGTAAAAGTTCTTGATCAGTGGGAATATTCCAACAGGCTTTACAGTGCGGCATGGTATGTGGCTGAAAACGATGCTGTAATTCCTGTTCAATTGAATTCTTTCGGCTGCGGACCTGATGCAATTGCGACTGATGAAATGAAAGAAATTCTAAAGTCGTACGGAAAAAATCTGACTACAATCAGGATTGACGAAATTGTTTCACCCGGTTCAACTAAACTGAGATTGAGAACTTTATTTGAGTCAATGGAAAGAGGCGGAAACAGAACGAAATTTCTTAGAAAAGAGCTGGCTGTTCTGAAGGAAGAAGATCTGAAAAAGCAGATTCTTATTCCTTTTTTTGCTGATTTTTACTCGCCTTTTGTCGAGCACGGATTGAGAGCTGCCGGAATAAATGTCGTTTCTCTTCCGAAACCGGATGCCGAATCGCTGAAAGAAGGTTTGCGGTATGCCAATAATGAAATCTGTTATCCGGCAATAATTATTGTTGGAGACATTATCAAAGCATTAAAAAGCGGAAAATATGATCTTGAAAATACTGTCATAGGAATTACACAGACAGGCGGTCAATGCAGGGCGAGTAACTATTTTTCAATGATAAGAAAAGCTATGGCAGCCGCCGGATTCGACAGAGTGCCTGTTGTTTCTTTTTCTACAACAAATAAAGCCGTGACAAAGCAGCCTGAATTTAAAATCAGAAAAATTCCATTTATAAACTGGGGTTTGAAAGCGATACTTCTTGCTGATGCTGTTTCGAGAATGTATAATGCCGTGGCGGCAAGAGAAAAGACAAAAGGATCTGCGCTGAAACTGGCTAATTCTCTTATTGCGGAATGGAATCTGACTTCGTTTGATGTCAACAGAAAGGAGATGTTCAGATTTTTGAAAAAAGCTATTAACAGTTTTAACAGTATCGAAATCGATCATGATCCGAGACCGAAAATAGGTGTCGTCGGGGAAATTTATGTAAAATACAGTGCGTTTGCCAACCATGATGTGCTTGAATGGCTTATGAATCACGGTATTGAACCAGTGATGCCCGATCTTGTGGATTTTTTTGTACAGGAAATAATCAATGTGAAAATAAACAGCCGTGAAAATCTGAGCCGGAATGACATGTTTTCATTGTTTTTACCACTGCTTGAAAAGCATTTTACCAAATTTCATGAAGAAGTCGGAAATGAAATGAAACGGTTTAAATTCAGTTACCCTTATTACGGAGTGAGGGATCTTGCCGGAAAAGCTTCAAAAATTCTTTCTCTTGTAAATCAATTCGGTGAAGGATGGCTGATAGCTGCCGAAATAGCTTCGTTTGCCGAAAACGGAATAAACGATGTGTTGTGTCTTCAGCCTTTTGGATGTATAGCCAATCAGGTTGTGGCGAAAGGTGTCGAAAAAAAGATGAAGGATATTTATCCAGGTCTTGACATTCTTTTCATAGATCTGGATAGTGACACATCTCCGGCAAATATGATGAACAGGGTTCACTTTCTTGTCAGAAATGCGAAAAATCATAAAATCAGGAGGTCTCATGAATGATTTAAGAGAGAAAATAATTTCCGAAGCAGGAAAGCTTTTTTATACTTACGGATTCAAAAGGGTTTCCATGGATGAAATCGCTTCCAAATCTAAAATAAGCAAAAAAACTCTTTATACGGCATTCGGTTCCAAGAACGAAATCATGAAAATATTTCTTGAACGCAAAGTTGATCAGTTTGCTGATGATGTAGATGCTCTTTTTGACACATCGCTGCCTGTGGAAGATACTTTCAGGGAATATATCGGACTGTTCAAAAGACTCTCTTTTTCGATTTCAACCCCGATGGTCAGTGACATGAAATATATGCCTGAAATGTTTGATATTGTTGATAAAAAAAGAAGAAAAATGCTGCTTAAATATAAAGTTATTCTCGATAAAGCCAAAGAAGAAGGAATAATCAGCCCTGATCTGAATACTGATGTTTTTATGGAAATATTAATGAATACAATGAGTTCCACCATTATTCCTGCGAAACTTGTGGAACTTAACATTTCTCCGGGAGACCTTATCGGACAGATAATAACGATCTTTTTTTTCGGTGTTTTCCGGAAAGAACGGGGCATAATTGATTGAGTCTGCGAAACTTAATTGTTCTGCTTTTTTCTGTTTTTCTTCATTTTGGATACAAGAATTTCCAGATTTTTTCCTAGGACGGATTCTGCTTCTTTAAATAATTCTTTTGATGCAAAATACTTATCTGCCGCAAGTACGACAAGCGCTTCTTTTGTTGAAGGAAAAGTTTTTGTATACGGCCACATGTGATTAATAATAATGTCTTCTTCAATTTTGTTGAGTGAAAAATGTTTTTTAGCATTTCTCAATGCTGTTTTGGGATGTTCTTTCCCGTGATTATCTCCTTTTTCCGGATGATCTGTATGCCAATCATAAAGGAAAAAGTCATGCATCAGTGCGCCTCTCGCCGTCGATCTGAAGTCAAGTTTAAATTTTTTTGCAAGCTTATATGAATAATAGCTCACATAATAATTATGTTCAAACACTGATGAATGGTGGTGTTTGTAGTTCATTGTTTCGCAGAAATCTGGATTTTCAAGTATATCGGATACTATTTCATTGTATGCCGGATCTTCCGTACAGTTTTCTTCTATTATTTCAGCTATATTTTTTGATTTTTTCCTTATAGCGTTCTTTTCTGTTATTTTATTGTACTTTTTCCAGAGTCCTTTTCCAATATCAGGGAAACTATTCATTATTCTTGATAATTTTTCATGCTGTGCTTTTATCAGCTCAAAAGTTCTTTCTT
>DAOQAY010000071.1:13693-13824 GCA_035354435.1 bacterium | reverse complement strand
TACCGCTATTAAGTTTAGCCCTGATATATATTATCTGGGGGTATGTAAAAGGTTTGAAACAGTCTCCCCGTGACATGTGGATACTTTTTGCATACCTCATCGTGACTTATATCGCATACTCTTCTCAGAAC
>DAOQAY010000071.1:0-13683 GCA_035354435.1 bacterium | reverse complement strand
GCGGATTGCGGACTGTCCGATGTAGATGCCGGTCTATATATAACTACATGGTCGATCATGCTTTCTATGGTGGGAATGGTCGCCGGAGCTCTTGTCGACACAATCGGAATTAAAAAAACCCTCCTTTTCAGCGTATTTTTTCTTCTTATCGCAAGAGTTTCACTTACTTTTATCACTAATCCGTGGCTGCTTTTCTTTGCCGGATTTGTTCCTTTTGCAATCGGTTTTGCAATTGTATCACCTGTAATTTCCGTTGCAATCAAACGATTTACCACAAAAGAAAGCGCCGCACTCGGATTCGGTCTGTTCTATGTCATAATGAACCTCGCCTATGCTTTAGGCGGAATATTCTTTGACAAGGTTCGTGCATCTTATGCGACACATGATACCGCCGGCAAAATAATCAACGACAACGCCGGCGCAACAATGATGGGAATTCACCTTTCCTCATATCAGATGCTTTATCTTTTTGTTCTGATAATGACCATCGGCAGTCTTATTTTCCTTTTCTTTATCCGTGGAAATGTTGAGCTTAACGACAAAGGCGAAACTATTGCCAGACCTGATGAAAATCACGGAAGCGGACTTGTTGCAGTAAAAAGTGCTGCGGTTAAAACAGGGAAAATGCTAAAATCAGTAATTTCAGAGAAATACTTCTGGATCTTTATATCCATAATAACATTGACAATATTTGTCAGAATGGTTTTCTTTCAGTTTCATTACACTTTTCCGAAGTACGGTCTGCGTGTTCTCGGACTTGATGCAAAGATCGGCGCAATTTACGGCGTTCTCAACCCGGTAATGATAATATTTCTTGTTCCATTTGTATCTTTCCTCACAAAGAAGATCTCTTCATACAAACTGCTTGTTTTCGGATCTATCGTTTCTGCAACTTCATGTTTTATCGTCATGATACCTGCACAGTCAGTTGCATGGCTTACCAATTCGGTATGGGGTGAGCTTGTATTCATTAAATGGCTCGGCATGGCACCCGACATGAACACTCTTATGCAGAATCCTCCGGTTCCTGAATACTGGCCATTCATTATTTTTATTGTTGTTTTCACAATCGGCGAAGCTATATGGTCACCGAAACTTATGCAGTTCACAGCTGAAATAGCTCCCAAAGGAAAAGAAGGCACATATCTTGCACTCGCCATTCTTCCGTTTTTCCTTGCAAAAATGATCGCCGGTCCGATGTCAGGAATACTTCTCAACACTTATGTCCCGGTAGGACCTAACAAAGAAATACTTGGACCATATACCAACCATTACATGGTATGGGTATGGATAGGTCTTATGGCAATTATAACTCCTATCGGACTCATTCTCATGAAAGGTGTTTTCCAGAAAAGAGAAGACCAGGCGGCGGCTGACGGACATTAATAAATTTCTTGACTAAGAGACATCCCCCACTATAATCATTTAGCTTTTTTTGTAGGGGTAGTATATGTTCGATCAACTCACCGATAAGCTTGAAAGCACTTTCAAAAAGCTTAGAGGTGCAGGTAAGCTCACCGAAGATAATATTAAAGACGGAATAAGAGAGCTTAAGCTGTCCCTTCTCGAAGCCGATGTAAACTTTAAAGTTGTCAAGGAACTTGTTGAAAAAGTTAAGGAAAGAGCACTCGGCACCGATGTTATGAAAAGCATCACTCCGGGACAGATGTTCATCAAAATATTTTACGAAGAATTGATAAATGCTCTGGGTGAAGGCGACCATTCACTTAATCTGAGTGTAAGACCGCCTGCAATAATACTTATGGCGGGACTTCAAGGCTGCGGAAAAACCACCACTGCAGGAAAACTTGCACTTTTTCTGAAAAACAAGCAGAAAAAACGGGTACTTTTAGTTCCGGCAGATATTTATCGTCCTGCAGCTATCGATCAGCTCAAAAAACTCGGCTCGCAAATTGATGTTGAAGTGTTTGATTCAAATACATCAATGAATCCTGTTGATATTGCCAGAAAATCTGTCGAACATGGCAGAAATATAGCTGTTGATGTGATAATAATTGATACCGCAGGCAGAATGCAGGTCGACACAGAACTGATGGATGAGATCACAAATATCAAAAACGCAGTCGAACCGTCAGAGATACTTTTTGTGGCTGATGCCATGACGGGTCAGGATGCCGTTAATGTCGCTGCTGAATTCCACAGAAGACTCAACATCACAGGCGTTGTACTGACAAAAATGGATGGCGATGCAAGAGGCGGTGCCGCACTTTCGATCAATGCGGTGACAGGAGCTCCCGTAAAATTTGTCGGTATAGGTGAAAAGATTGATCAGTTTGAACTTTTCCACCCTGAAAGGATCGCAAGCAGAATTGTCGGTATGGGTGATGTTCTGACACTTGTTGAAAAAGCAACAGAAAAAATAGATCGTGACGAAGCTCTCCGTATTCAGAAAAAGATGAGCAAAAATGATTTTGACCTTGACGATTTCCTTTCACAGATGAAAATGGTACGGGGAATGGGATCGATGGAGGATATGCTCGGAATGATACCCGGTATGGGAAAAGAACTTAAAAAAGTTCAAGGCAAAGTAAATATGGAAAAGGAGCTTTCCAAAATTGAAGCTATAATTTTCTCGATGACAAAAGAAGAAAGAAAGAAACCTGAAATATTGAACGCTTCCAGACGCAGAAGGATTGCCAGCGGCAGCGGCACAAAAGTTCAGGATATAAATCAGTTTATGAAACAGTACCTTGATATGAAAAAGATGATGAAGAACATAAACCGCCTCGGACTAGGCGGCTTAATGAAAAAGTTCAAGGGTTTGCAATAACAGTCTCAATTTTTTTGGAGGATCACCGAATGAGCGTTAGTATCAGACTGACAAGAGGCGGAGCGAAAAAGAAACCTTCTTACCGTATTGTTGTTCTTGACAGCAGAAAGAAAAGAGATGGCGAATATCTCGAAAAGATCGGACATTACAATCCATGCGCAAATCCCGCTGAGATCGTAATAGACAAAGAAAAGCTTGAAAAATGGATGGCGCAGGGTGCACAATGTTCTGAAACAGTTACTTCACTTGTAAAAAAAGCTGCTAAATAAGCAGGTTTTCTGGAATTTCGGAGGAGAACTATGAAAGAATTCGTCGAAAAGATCGTTTGCCAGCTTGTCGACAACCCCGATAAAGTTTCAGTAATTGAAGTTGAAGGGGAAAGAACAACAGTGATCGAACTCAGAGTTGCTAAAGAAGACCTCGGAAAAGTGATAGGCAGAGAAGGAAGAATTGCAAAAGCTATGCGAGTCCTCCTCAGTGCCGCAACATCTCGTGAACAGAAAAAGTGCGCTCTCGAAATAATAGAGGACTGACCTCCGGAGGCAATTTAATTGTTGTCGGAACATTCAGCCGCGTTCTTAAAAGTGATGGAACTATGCTCTTCAATCCGGCAATGAGCGATTCATCATTCCTTCTTGATATTCGTCGTTTCTATCATTCTGTGTTTAAAACTGAGTGGAAAATAGAATCAATAAGATCGGTATCAAAAGGATTTCATATCAAACTTTTTGATGTCAAAAATCCTGCCGAGGCACATTTTCTTATTAATGAGAGCTTTTCGCTACCTGAAAAAGAAATAGAAGGAAAATCCATTGATCTTCTGATCGGCAGAAAAGTTTTTAACACTTCTGGAAATGAAATAGGAGTGACAACATCACTTTCAAACACACCGGCTTATATGCTAATTGAAATACAGCTTCTCGACGGTAACACAGCCTATATGCCTGTAACAGATGATTTTATCTCAACAAAGAACGGTTTAATAACTTTACTTAAGGAGCCGGTGCTTTGAAGATCGACATTCTGACCCTGTTCCCTGAATTTTTCGAATCCCCTTTTTCTGTAAGTATGGTCAAGAGGGCTATTGACAATAATATTGTCGATGTTTCTGTCCATCAGATCAGAGATTTCGGACTTGGAAAAAGAAGACAGGTCGATGATTCGCCTTATGGCGGAGGAGCAGGGCTTATAATGAAGCCTGAAGTTATCACTGCGGCGTGGGAATCGATACCTAAAAGCGAAAGAACTGTCACTTTCATAATGTCACCCAGAGGAACCGTTTTTTCTCAGGAAAAAGCTTCTGCACTGGCTCTCGGATGTGAACATATGATAATTGTCTGCGGTCATTATGAAGGCATTGATCAGCGATTTATCGAAATTAGCAGCGCCATAGAGCTTTCAGTCGGCGATTATATTCTGACAGGAGGTGAAACAGCTGCAATTTCCGTGATAGATGCTGTCACAAGACTTCTTCCGGGTGTTCTCGGAAACGAAGAGTCGCATATGAATGAATCTTTTTCATCGCCTTTACTGGAGCATGACCAATACACAATGCCAAGAATTTTCAGGGGGTTAAGTGTCCCGAAAGTACTTTTATCCGGCGATCATGCTAAAATAGTGTCTTGGCGTTTGAAGAATTCACTCACGAAAACAGCAAATATAAGACCGGAACTTCTTTCACAGATCCCGGCATCTTTCTGGGAAGGGCTGAAGTGAAAAATATTTTCCTTGCTCTGGTTCACTATCCTGTTCTCAGAGACGGGTCTGTAATAACTTCTTCTCTGACCAACCTTGATATTCACGACATTTCAAGAGTAAGTTCAACATACGGACTCGGCGGATATTTTATTGTGCATCCTGATGAGAAAATGAGAACTATTGCCAATAAACTTGCAGGACACTGGGTTAGCGGTGAAGGAAAGGTTCAGAATCCTGACAGAAGTAAAGCTCTGGAAATACTTCATATTGTCAGATCTCTTGAAGATGTTGTAGAACATATTGAAAAAATATCAGGGATGAAACCCTTGATAATAGGAACAAGTGCCAGAAAAAGGGACAAAACTATAACAATAAAAGCCCTTAAAAATAAAAAAAATCTGCCGGCTCTTATTCTATTTGGAACAGCTGGTGGAATTGATGATAAGATACTGGATTCATTAGATTATTGCCTAGAACCCATAGATACAGGCAGTGGATATAACCATTTAAGTGTAAGAAGTGCCGTATCGATTTTTATTGACAGATTATTTATGAGCGATTAATATTCACCGCCGTAATTTTGATGGAGTGAGATATGGTTAAGCCTTTAATTCAGAAAATTGAAAGTCAGCAGAAAAGAATTGATCACTATTTTGTTAAAACTGGTGATAAAATTGAAGTTCACACTCGTATTATCGAAGGTGAAAAGACCCGTATTCAGGTATTCAAGGGTGATGTTATTGCTGTTAAGAACGGCAGAAACAACAACCGTACTACAATAACAGTCAGAAAGTCTTCGGGCGGTTTCGGCGTTGAGAAGATAATTCCTCTTCATTCTCCGATGCTTGACAGGATAGAACTTGTCAACAGAGGTCTTGTAAGAAGGGGTAAGCTCTACTATCAGAGACTTCGTAAAGGAAACGCTGCGAAAATCAAACCAAAAAATGTCTGGTAGTGTTATCGCTTATTTTTGCGATATTTCTTGCTGTTTCTCCTGTTGACCAGTCGGTCTGTGACCGTAATACTTTAAATTCTGACGAAACTTTATACAAAGAGATTCTTTTATCTTCCAAAGATTCAAGCGTTAAACTGAAATATCTTCAAAAATTAGGTAATTGTATAGATTCTGAAGGAATTTCGCTTACTGAGATCAGAAATATTCCCGTATTAGAGATCCTTGATTGCAAAAACCCTTTAAATGAAAAAGGTTCCGAAGTTTTTTTCAACAAAGGGAAGTTATGTTCCAGATCTGTACAGTTTTTTCCGTCAAGAAGTGTTTTTACAATAAATATTCCCCTGCCTGTAATTTCCATAAATGAGAAATGGCAGTCTGTTCAGGGACATGACATGGTTCTTTTTTTTAACAAATCTGCTACATTCTCACAGTTACAGGACCCCGAAGGAAGAATACTCAGCAAAAAAGGCGATAGTTTTTTCACAGATTCCATCGGAAAATCAGCCCACCCTTATTTTGTTTTTGAATCAGGCATCTGGAAAACCGCTTATCCTTTGAAAGAATTTTTTGAATTGAATGTTTCCGCCAAAAATGATTTCACTGCGAAAATGATAACTGAATCATCAATTCCCTATGAAAGAGAACGCCTTATTGAGATCACGGGACTAAAAGCATCTGATATTATTGTGGAAACACCTATTCCGAGCAATTATTTCATCAAAGGAACTCATTTAAAAGGAATGCGGATACCTTTTCTTTCTCTCTCAAAAAACGGCGAAAGTTTTCATGGAACATATATTTTCCGTCTGTTTTATAAAGGTATAGGGCATAAACCCTTTTCACCGGTAGAGGAAACGGATTACTCAATCACTATGAAAAACACTGCCGATTCGAAAGAACTCACCATTACCGTAAAATCGGAAGATCTGAGCAGTGATCAGATAAACAGAATAACAGCTGTCATAAATAAAGAGATTCCCTTATTTCATATAACAAAAAGCGATGCAGATAAATGAAATTGCCGCAAATATGATGAAGAGGGCGCTTGCTCTTTCCACCGGATGTTCAGTCAAGACATATCCGAACCCGATGGTAGGCGCTGTCATATTTGATGAATCAGGAGCTGTCATTTCAGAAGGCGGTACAGGTATTTACGGTTCAGATCACGCAGAAATTGATGCCCTGAAAAAGATAGATTTTAAAGCTGAAGGACTGATGATGGCTGTAACGCTTGAACCTTGCAACCATTTTGGAAAAACACCTCCATGCAGTAATGCGATACTGAGATCAGGCATAAAAAAAGTGTTCATAGCAAAGAAAGAAGAAAACGGCAAGGCTTGCAACGGAGCATGTTTTCTTGTTGATAACGGTATAGAAGTTGTTTTTCTGGATAAATTTGCAGGTGCGGTTGAGAAAATAAACCGGTTCTTTTTTAAAACTGTCAGAACACAAAGACCCTGGATAACTGTTAAAGCCGCCATTTCAAAAGATGGATATATTACTGATTCTATTGGCAGTTCAGCCCATATAACAGGTCATGAAGCAAATGTTTATACCCATTCTCTGCGAGCTTCTCACATGGCGATAGCAGTTGGAGCAAATACAGTTAATATCGACAATCCACAGCTGACAGTAAGGGAAGTCAAAGGAGAAAATCCTCAACCGGTTATTTTCAGCCGGAATCTGTCAGTTAATCTTAATGCTGAAATAATGAAACGAAACCCGATAATTATCAGAGAAGCAGTTATATCAAAAGCACTCAAAAACTTATGGCTTGAGCATAAGATCAATTCAGTACTTGTTGAAGGCGGAGCAAACCTCATTGCTTCATTCCTCAGCGAAAACATGATCGACGAGTTCCACATAATAGCTTCAGAAAAATCTTTCGGACAAGGACTCAAATTATTTGATGAAAAAGCTCAAATACTTTTTGACTTACACTTTGAAATTTCTGAAGAAAAAAAGCTGGGGAAAGACCAACTGAAAGTTTTCAGGCATATCTGAGATCAATCGTTATCGTGCCTTTTATCGTGCTCTTTATTGTGATGCTGCGGATGGCGTGGAATTCCGGTATTATCGTCAACTACACCGTTACAGTCGTTATCGAGTCTGTCAAATAATTCCGGAGCTCCCGGATATATTACAGGATTGTTGTCATTACAGTCGCCGATCTTTTCAGCTCTGTACATTCCAGTTGCTTTGCACAGGCATTTTCCGTCCTTGTCATATCCAAATCCGTCACCGTCATTATCAATATAGAACGGTCTGCAATCCTTGTCATTTTCTCCTTCATCGATCTCTCCGTTACAATTGTCATCAAGATCATTGCAGATTTCCTTCGCAGATGGATAGACTTTTCTGTTATTGTCATCACAATCGCCGGATTCAAGAGCGGAATACTCTTTTTCTGAAACACAAAGGCACTTCGGATCGCCTGTTCCGTATCCATCTTCATCACTGTCTTTGTAATATCTGTTGCAATCCTTAGAATTTTCAGGATCAATCAGACCGTCGCAATTATCGTCAAATCCGTTGCAAGTCTCTTCGACCTTTGGATTGATATACCGGTTGCTGTCGTTGCAGTCTCCACTTTCTCCGGCATAACCGACCGGACTTGAACCTGCACAGTTGAATTTCACTGTGTTTTCAGCAATCCCGAATCCGTCACCGTCCCTGTCCAGATAACCGGTACAGTCTCCATTTCCTTCCTCATTGTTTTCACCGGGGATTTTCCTCAGTTTTTTAAGATCTTCTGAAATATCAGGTGTTTCTTCTCTGACTTCGACAGTTTTTTCAACAGGCTGAATTTCTTTTTCAACTGTTTTTTCAGGCATTATCGTGTCAGCCGCCTTCTCAGGAACAACAAGGGGTTCACTGCATCCTGAAAAAATAATAAATACCGCGATAAAAAACAGGTTTCTCATTTTTTCTCCGGAAATATCATTCAAATTTTACTGTTATCGGCTCAACACTCCAGATCTCATCAACATATTCCTTTATCGTTCTGTCTGATGAAAATTTCCCGCTTCTGGCGGTGTTAAGAATTGACATCTTTGTCCATTCTGCGGTATTCGAATAAACTTCATCGACTTTATCCTGAGTGTTTATATAAGATCTGTAGTCGGCAAGCAGCATATAGTTATCACCATAAGTAACCAGATCATTAAACAAATGGGAAAAGATCCCAGGTTCATCCTTGTTGAAATAGTCATTTTTTATAAGATCAAGCACTTCTTTGAGTTCAGCATCGGATTCATAGATCACTCTGGGATTATACCCGGAGAGCTTTAATTCTTTCACTTCAGAAGTCTTTAATCCAAAAATGAAAATGTTGTCACTGCCGGCTTCTTCAAGCATCTCTACATTCGCTCCGTCAAGAGTTCCTATTGTGAGAGCGCCGTTAAGCATGAATTTCATATTTCCAGTTCCGCTTGCTTCAAATCCGGCCGTCGATATCTGTTCGGAAAGTTCGCTGGCAGGAATGATCTTTTCAGCCATAGAAACAGAATAATTGGGAAAAAAGAAGACATTCAGATACTTATTGACTTCAGGATCGTTGTTTACAACTTTTGAAACTGAGTTTATCAGCTTGATTATCTGCTTGGAAACATAATAACCGGGAGCCGCCTTTCCGGCAAAAATCTTAGTTCTGGGAACAAAGCTGCCTTTGGGATTTTTCTTTATCCTGTTGTAAAGAGTGATCGCATGCAGAACATTGAGAAGCTGTCTTTTGTATTCGTGCATTCTTTTTATCTGAACATCAAACATCGTGTTCACATTAAGATCAAATCCCATTTCTTTTTTGACATATATCTTTAACTGATTTTTTGCGAACCATTTTGCCTGCCACCATATCTCCTGAAATTTAGCATCTATGGCAAGCGGTTCAAGTTTTTTAAGTTCATCAAGATGTCTGACCCACCCGTCACCGATCTTTTCTGAAATAAGACCGGCAAGGAAAGGATTGGCTTTTTTGAGCCACCTTCTAGGAGTTATACCATTGGTTTTATTATTGATCTTCCCGGGAAACAGTTCATTAAAATCCTTGAAAATATCATTTTTCAATATTTCTGTGTGAAGAGCACTTACTCCGTTCACTGAATGACTCCCGATTATCGCAAGATTCGCCATACGGACAAATTTATGTCCGCTTTCTTCAAAAATTGAGACATCTTTTATTCTTCTCATATCAAAACTTTTGAAATCCCTTGCTTCATTAACGAATCTTCTGTTGATTTCGTAAATTATTTGTAACTGTCTAGGCAGTAACGGACCCATTATTTCGACATCCCACTTCTCGACAGCTTCAGGCAGAACCGTGTGATTTGTATATGCGAAAGTCTTTTTAGTGATCTCCCATGCAGTATTCCACTCTATACCTTCATCATCGATCAGGATTCTCATAAGTTCGGGGATAGCAATGCTCGGATGAGTATCATTTAACTGGATCACAACTTTTTCGGAAAAATCTTCGAAAGTCTTTCCGTGATTTTTTTTGTAATGTTTTATTATGTCCTGCAAGGTCGCAGAAACAAAAAAATACTGCTGTTTAAGCCTTAGAACCTTACCTTCGTGCATATTGTCATTGGGATAAAGCACTTTCGAAATATTCTCGCTCACATTCTTGTCGTTCACAGCAGCCATATAGTCACCGCTGTTGAAATAATGAAAGTCGAATTCATTTGTGCTTTTTGCCTGCCAGAGTCTGAGATTATTTACCGTATTGTTCTTGTAGCCAGGAATAGGAATATCAAAGGCAAGTGCAATAACATCTTCCGTGTCGACCCATTTGTATCTATCCGAACCGTCTTCATTTCTGACAGTTATTACTTTTCCGCCGAATTTTACCCTGTACTCAAGTTCCGGTCTGCAAATTTCCCACGGGCATCCGTATTTCAGCCAGTTATCGGGAACTTCAACTTGATATCCGTTCTGAATACCCTGTTTAAAAATACCGTATTCGTATCTTATGCCGTATCCGTAAGCCGGAATTCCCATCGTTGCCATTGAATCAAGAAAACAGGCCGCAAGCCGTCCCAGACCGCCGTTGCCGAGTCCCATATCAGGCTCAAGATCCCGCAATTCTTCAAGATTATATCCGAGTTCTTCAATAATATCAGAAGCTTCGTCATAACAGTCAATATTTATCAGCGTATTTCCAAGCAGTCTTCCCATGAGAAATTCCATCGAAAGATAATAGACCCTTTTCGCCTTGTTCTGTCTATATTCGTCCTGAGTTCTCAACCAGTTTCTGATCAGTCTGTGTCTGATCGCCGTTGAAATGGCAAAATATGCATCCCTTTCCTTTATTGTGGTCTTATCTTTTACCTGCCAGTATTCAAGCGATTTGAAAAAATCCTTCTCCAGATTGGTTGATGATTCTGTGATCGAATCAGTGAAAAAGATCGAATCATTTCCTGTACCGTTAGGTTTTGTCATTTCTTTCTCCATATCATAAAATAATTAATAGCAATATCCCTGAATACAAGGCATACCTGAACAGCATTGGCTTGCACCGTCAGAACACTTCCGGCCCGCAGGCATGCACAAAAAAACATTAACAAGAACACCGCTGGAACACCCGCTTGTTCCAGAATCAGCCTTACAAATAAACGCCCCTGATTCACATCCGAAACAACTGGGTTTAGGACTTGTCGATGCCGCATTGAGAACAGGACAGTTATCTGTTATTGTTGAACAAACCGCTGAAACACATTTTGATTCGGATGGAATATATATCTCACTCTGCGGGCAATTTCCGCATTTTGAAGCTTCGGGAATTGCAAGGCATTTTACTGCGGTTAAACCTTTTTCGGCGTAGCAGCATCCTGCCGGGCATTTTGTTTCGCCGCAAGCCTGAGAAGAGGCGTAGACATTTGTACATCTTGCAAGTTTTTTGTTGCATTTAAGTCCGGTCGCCATTGTGCAGTCGGCATTTGCGATACACCCTTTTGTACATTTGCCGCCCTTCGTGCAGATCATGCATCTGCCGCAATCACTATCAACTGAGCATGTATTTCCCAGATTAGCTGTTTCACAACCGGTGTTGCCGGTATCTCCAGTATTTCCGTTGTCAGCGTCATCTCCCGTATTTGCAGTATCAGTACCCGTATTACCGCTGTCACCAGTGTCACCACTATTGCCAGTATTTCCAGTATTAGCGCTGTCACCCGTATTTCCGGTATTTCCCGTGTTTCCAGTATCGCCAGTGTTTCCAGTATTGCCTGTGTCTCCGGAATTGCCGGTATTGTCAGTATCACCTACTTTGTATTTTATTGCTCCTGAATCACATGAAACAGCAAGAAAAACAAGCACAGAAATGATAAAAAACTTATTCACTTTAAATTCCCCACACAATGCAACAGATTTACAACCACCGGATTGTAACATTACCCCGGCATTTTTCAATTATAAGGCTGAAAAAAATCGTTTTTTAAATTGATAATGGTTTATTACGGGTTAAAATCACAATGAAATCTTTGCAAAATGATTGTTATCGATGTGAAATTAATGTAGGGATGGCATTTGTTTAAATCCAATATCTGATGGAGTTTGAGGATGTATAAAGCTTATAATTTAAAAGTAGGTTTTTTTGATGAGTTGAATTTATACGACTACTTAAATGAAGGAACGAATATTTTCAATAAAAACAGTCATAAAATAAAAAGCACTCTTGACAGTTTTGCATTAAAAGACGGATCATTAGATGGTTCTAAAATGCAGGAGGATTGGTTTCCTCAAATAAAAGCAGATGTTTTTATTTCACACTCTCACAAAGATGAGAATCTTGCCAAGTGTTTTGCCGGATGGTTAAAAGATTGTTTTGACTTAGATTCTTTTATTGATTCATGTGTATGGGGTTATTCTAATAATCTTTTAAAAATTATAGACGAAGAATTTTGTAAAAACACAAATGCTCCAACTTATAATTACAATAAGAGAAATGGTTCAACAAGTCATGTTCATATGATGCTTTCGACTGCTTTAACCATGATGCTGGACAAAACAGAATGCGTTTTTTTCTTAAATACGCCCAACTCCATAACAACCGACTCAGTAATCAGTCGCACCTATTCTCCATGGATTTATCATGAAATTGCGATGACCAAACTTATCAAAGAAAATATACCAGCAAGACACAGTATGAAAAAAGAAAGTTTAAATGAACAATTTAGAAGAAAAGCAGCAGAACTAAAATTTCAATATGTTTTACCTGTCGATCACTTAATAAAAATTGATGTTGACACATTGCTAAAATGGGAACAGGGATGTCTTTTTTCATTGGATTCCGAAAAAGGTGATAATCTTGATGATTTATACGATATTTCTGGAGGTAAATAATGAGTTTGCTAAGAAAATCTGACCTTATTTCAATTGGGGCAAAGGATGAAATCAGAAAATATGCAAAAGCTTCTAAAATACTTGTGGCTGAAGCAAAAGATTTCAACGAAAGACAGAGTTACGACATATTTATTTCACACTCTTACAGAGATTTCGGACCTGAATCTGAATTAAATAAAATGTTTTTGGGGCTTAAAAGATTACTTGAAAATGAATCCTACAATGTCTTTATTGATTGGATTGATACTCCAGAATTAGATAGATCAAGAGTAACATCAAAAACGGCTGCGAAATTAAAAAATATAATTGAAAACTGTAGCTGTCTTTTCTATGTTCCGTCAATGAGTTCAGGTGAATCTAAGTGGATGCCGTGGGAAATGGGATTAATGGATGGATTAACAGGAAAAGTAGCAATTTGCCCAGTTGTTGAACAAGCAGAATCGTTTTACTCTGGATCGGAATATTTAGGGATTTATCCATATTTTTTTAAAGATGATGGTGATTTTATGGTTTCACTTGACAAATATGGGAGCGAAACGATCACTTTTTATAGATGGTTAAGAAATGGAGGAATATTTTGAACGAGAAAGACCTTGAATTTATTCAGAATGTAATAACACGGATGAACAGCAACAGTTTTCTTATAAAAGGATGGGCTTTGACTATTTTTTCAGTTATTATGGCATTTGCATCGAAAGATACAAATTCAACAATGATATTGGTGAATTTTGTGCCTATTTTTGTTTTTTGGGGACTCGATGCTTTTTATTTAAGAAAGGAAAGACTTTTCAGAGAGTTATATAAAGCTACAATTAAGAAAAACTCAGAAGTGCCAGTATTTTCAATGAATACGGAGTGTTATGAAAAAACATGGAAAGCTGGTTTAAAGTGTGTCGTT
>DAOQAY010000070.1:0-14020 GCA_035354435.1 bacterium | reverse complement strand
GATATTCAAAGGATTCCGAATTGAATAAAAAAATGCAGATGATAGATCTTGAAATCATAGACTGCTATAAACAGTTTGTTCCTATTGGAAAAGTGTCTGAAAACACGATAAATTTTGAGCTTGTGGTTGATATATCGGGTTTTATTGAAAAGACCAGAATAAACGGGAACAATCCTGATTCACAGAAGATCGGTAACTGCATATCAAAAGATCTGGACACGCTTTCCTTCAGACCCGGAGAGGAAAGAGAAATTAGTTACAGATTGGTTTTTAAGCCGATTGAAAAAAGCAAGAATGTGAAAAGCAATGACCCTAGATCCAAAATGATAATGTCTCTTTCTGATATGAAAAAATTCAAAAAATGTTATGAAGACCAAATTGCTTCAACTCCCGGAATAGGCGGCAATTTTTCTATCAGATTTATTGTCGATGAAGAAGGAAATGTTAAAGATATAAAGATAACGGCCAGCACTTTTTCAAATAACACGGTTCCTCTATGTGTTGTTAAAAAACTGGCTGATACGATATTTCCTGAAAGTGAATCTGAAGACAATGTGGAAGTGAATTTTAAGTTCAAATCGAATGCTCCGGTAAAAATGAGAAAATCCATGGATATTGATATGTGACCGGACCCGTGATTCATAAATTCCTTTACAAATCGCACTCCTATTTTATAATAAGCAAGTAAATTATATTATTTTGGAGGTTGCCGATGCTTAAATTTTCAAGAAGATGTTCAAGATGTGGCGTTGTTGAAGTTGCTGAAAAATGTTATGAAAGGCATTTTATAAGTTCGTTCAACGAAGTTCTGTGTGATAACTGTGTTGAAGGTCTGCTCGAAAAGGGTCAGATTACAGAAGTGAAGGATGAAGACGGAAATGTTGCCTACAAGCAGAATCTTGAAAATATATATAAAAGAATTCTGGAGCTTGAAGCCGAAAACGAGAAGCTTGAATCAACCATTTATCAGAACAAAAGAATGCTCAGAAGACTTGAAAGGATCAAAGATTTTGTTGAAATGAATGTAACTGACAGAGATTAATAGATAAATTTTGTTCTGTTTCTTAATATAATCTAAAATATGCCGCTTGACAGAGTTGTTTAATCGTGTATATTCCAGCCCCGTAAAGAGGTTGTTTTATCATGGAGTGGCGATATGCTTTTTAAAGGAAAGGAAAGGTTCTTTACAGACAGACTTTTTTCGTGGAGATGGTTCAGGTCTTATCTGCTGATAGTAATTGGATCCATAATTATGGCAGCTGGTTATTCTTTTTTTGCAGACCCTCACAGAATAGTTCCCGGCGGAGTTTACGGTACGGCTATTGTTATTCATCATGTTTTCGGATTTCCGACCGGAACTGTCGGTCTTGTATTTAATATTCCGCTGTTTATAGCAGGTATTCTTATTTTAGGTCCGAGATTTGGAGTCAAAACATTTGCGGGAACCATCCTAACTTCGGGATTTATTGATCTTTTCAACAGTCTTAATTGGGGCTCACCGACGGATGACATGATTATTGCAAGTATTGTGAGCGGGCTTTTGATAGGCAGCGGATTGGCACTGATTTTTAAAGCCAAAGCGACTACCGGAGGAAGCGATATTATTGCTCAGATAGCGCACAAATATACTAAAATTTCTGTAGGACAGCTTCTTATTTTAATAGATTCTTTAATAGTGACTGTCGGAGTAATAGCATTTAAAGATTTTTCTTTGGCGATCTATGCACTTATAACAATTTATATTACCGGTAAGGTGCTTGATGCAATTCTGCTTGGCGGGAATAACAGAAAAGCTGTTTTTGTAATTTCAGATAAACATGAGGAGATCCGGGAGTTTATACTTAGAAGATTAAGTCGCGGCGGAACTTATTTTTACGGACAGGGGATGTTTAAACAGGATGAAAAGAAAGTTATTTATACAGCTTTGAGTAGAAGAGAGCTTGCTGCTTTGCAAGATTTTGTGAAAGATGTCGACTCAGAAGCTTTTATTTCGGTTTTTGATACAAATCAGATCTATGGCAGAGGGTTTCTTCCCATTGAGGAGAATTAGGTCTGCTAAATTAATTGATAACAATCCAGAGTGTGGATATAATCACCTGTTGAATTTTTTTTCAGAGGTGTCCTTATGAGAAATCTAGTACTTAAAATGGTTCAGGAAGGTGTTTTGTCTTCAGAAAATGCCAACAGAATGCTTGCAATGAAAAAAGGGGTTGACCCGTTGTGGCGGGCTCTTCAAAAAGGGATGATCGATGAGAAAAAACTCGCAAAATTCTATGAAAAGGACGGCTATCCGGTGATTTACGATGAAGGACGCGGTCCGATGTCCGATGATTTTTTTACAAGGTTTTTCACACCCGATGTAATTGCAAGGCATCTTGCGGTTCCAATTTCATTTAAAAAGGAAAGCAGGGATATTATTGTGGGTTTCGTCAATGCGGCACTTATTCCTAATATAAAAGAAAGTATTCTGAAAATATTTCCTGAATTCAATACTACTTTTTTTCATATTCCATATTCTATCTTTAAGAAAATAGTAGCAAAACATTTTCTTTTTGACATTGATAAATTTACATCCGTCGTGTCACAGATGGAAGTTAGTGGAGAACTTTTCGGAGACAAGTCAGCTACAGCTTCTATTGCAAAAAAGAAATTGGCTGAGGTTGTTGAACAGGTTTTTATGCTTGAAGTTGAAGAAGACGGCTCTGTTGTTTTTAAAGAGGAATCAATGACAAGCAGATTCCCGCTCAAATCACTTCCAATGTTCAAGGATTGTTTTCAAAGGGGGTATATGGAGATCGTTCCTGGAGACAACATAAACTCTCTCAGTCATACTGAAAAAATACTTCTTTTTACTAATATCGGAATAAAAAAAGACGACAGGGTCATCATTATTGCTGCAAACGAAGATAAAAAAAGCTTTTTCCTGCTTTTAAATCCTAAAGTTCCCAGAGATCAGATTGAATATATTATAAAATAGAGGTTGTTGTGATCGTTTTAATTGGTGGAAAGGCAAAAGAAATAAGATCTGAAAATATATCACAATTACTTAATGAACTGTGTGTTGAACTAAAGAATATCGCAGTTGTAAAAAATGGAAGGATAGTACCTAAAAGTAAATGGAACCGTGAAATGATATATGAAAATGATGCGATTGATTTTTTTTCACCTGTAAGTGGCGGGTAGACTATTTTTTCTTTTCTTTTTCAGCTTTTTCCGGTCTTGGCCATCCTACAAATTCTTCGGTATCAGGATCCATAAGTTCTGGAAATTTTGTTGTGAAAGTATCTTTCCATTCTTTAAGCGGAAATCTTCCTTCTTTAACAAACATGGTGATATACATCAGTCTGTCATTAGGGCTTATAACCTGATATCTTTGAACGAGTTTATCCAAAAGTCCGAGAAGAAGTCCGTCACTAAGTTTCTTTGCTCCGGCATCAACACATTTTTCAGCAGCTTTTTTAATCAGGCTGTCAACTGTTTCATGATTGATGTTTTCCACCTTTTTAATATTTATCATGGCTTCTATCCAGCCATCATAATTATCGGATTTCTCAGCTTTTTCCCAATACTTTTTATAGAGATCTTCTGCAAGTTTCTCATCACACTGTCTTGAAAGGTCAACAAGTGACTGATCATTAGGATAAAGACCTCTTAATGTTACAAGCTCAAGTTTCGCTTTGGAATACTCACCTTTTGCAACAAGCTCCGCTACCAGCTGTTTCCTGTCAATAGGCTGTTCTTTTGAACATGAAAAAAAAGCCGTTGTTGATAAAAGTGAAATAATAATTAATAAAAAGACTGATTTTCTCATAAATGCCTCCGAAAAGTTAATCCTCAAAGTTACATATTAACAAAGTTAAAGGAATCAGCACAAAAAGTCAAAAAAAAAGGGGAGCCGGAGCTCCCCAATAAAAATATTGGCAAAATAATTACATTTCAGCGCCGGCTGAAAGCATCAATGTTGTGAATCCATAATCATATTCACTAGGAGTTGAGCCTTTTGAACCGACGATCTTTCTTTCAGGCTGTATAAGGAATGTAACACCTGCGTAACTGTGAACACCTTTCATTTCCTTTACAAAGAAATTAGCGGTTGCACCGATCCTGAAAATTACTCCGTCTAATGAATATTTGTCATAATCAAGATAATCAGTTGCGCCATTTTTATAAACACCTTTGACGAGGTCGAATCTTACTGCAAGTGCAATTTTGTCAGCCCATTCGCTGTCAAAACAATATGCATATCCAGGAGCTGCAGAAAAAAGAATTCCATTTACTGATTTCTGCTGAACTCCGCCTTTAATAAGACCAAATAAGTTGTAGTCAAAAGTAATCGGAGCTGAAATCTCATGATTTCCGATTTTGGGGCTTACATTCAAGTGAAGACCGATTCCTGTAAAAGTTGGTTTTTTTGCAACTGTTTTGAAATAATAATCCATTTTATGCTGGATTCCGAAAGCAATTTGAAAATATTCATGCATGTAACCAAGCCTACCGTAAATTCCCATTGTTTTATCTGTGTTCCAGAAATCAGAAGCGATACTTCCTGTTCCAAGCATAAGTCCTGCAAGAATTGTATGTTTTTCAGCAAAAGTTCCTTTATAACCGAAAGAAATACCGGCATCAGTTTCAGGAATGAAACCTTCAACAGCGACAAGGCTTCTTGTCAGGAAAGGAGTTGAAAAACCCATTCCGAGATTTTGATACATATCCATCAAGCCATATTCTGGAATCATTTTTCCAGCTTTTACAAAAATATCAAAAAATCTTATCCCGCCATAAATTTCATAAAGAGCATTGTCGGCACCGTTTTGAATTGAATGAAGGTTTATTTTTGCAAGAGGATTATTTCCTTTATTTATCAAAGGATTGTTAGTTCTTAAATTCATTGTTCCTTTTGCAATTACATGGTCGCCGATAAATTCTGCACCAAGAAGCCCCTCATCAACTGAACCGAACATCGAACCTTTGGAAGTGGTGCCAATACCAGTAGTGGACTTTTCTTTGTAATTCCCAATAAGAGTAAATCCGCCTTTTACAAGAATTACAGGCTTAAAACCTTTCTGAACAGGTTCTTTAGCTTTTTTCGGGGTTTCATTTGTAGATTCAGCATCATTCTTTTTCTTTTTATCAACCTTTTTTTCTTCTTTTACCGGTTCATCAGCTTTATCTTCTTTTTCTTCATCACCGAGAAGATCTCTCATTGCAGCATCGCTCTGCTCTTTATCTTCGGCTTTCTTTTTTGCGGCTGATTCTTCTGCATCGAACGGTTCTGCTTTTTCTTCATCTTCAAAGCTGCCAAATTCATCGTCCTCGAAATCATCTTCCGCTACAATAAAAAGAGGAAGCACGAACATTGTTGCAATAAGGAAAAAAAACATTCTTTTGAGAGTCATTAAATCCTCCGTCTAACAAAACAATTGAAAAATCTATTTTTAAAACAGTCAAAAAATCTTCCAACACCTTATTTAAACACAAGGTAAATTTCAAGTTTTTTTAAGGATCATCGTTTGCATACATTAATTTGTTTGAAAGAACCGGCGATTTGTGATAGATTCGCAGACAGATATTTTTCTTTGCGGAGGTTGATATGAAAACAGGAAAAAGCTTTTTCCTGAATGCTTCTTTTATTGTGCTTGCACTTGCTGTTTTGATGCTGTCATGTTCAAAGAGCGGATCTGCAAAAAACGATCCTGCTGCAGTTACGCAAAAAGTTCTTTTTGAAACAAGCGAGGGTAATTTTACTGTTGCTTTGTATGGAAATGGAATGCCTGAAACTGTTAAGAATTTTGTGCAGTATGTAAAAGATGGTTTTTATGAAGGACTTATTTTTCACAGAGTTGTTAAAGGTTTTGTAATTCAAGGCGGCGGCTTTAATGAAGTTATGATTCAGAAAGAGACCAGACCTCCGGTAAAACTGGAAACGCCTCCAACTGGAGAGGTGACTGATGAATCGGGAAAAAAGAGCATAAAACTTCTTTTCTCCCATGAAAAATATGCGATTTCAATGGCAAGGACAAGAGAAGCGAACAGTGCAACGAGTCAGTTTTTTATCACACTGTCTGCTGCAAAACAGCTTGATCCCAAACCTGATTTCAAGGAGCCCAACGGTTATGCAGTTTTTGGAAAAGTTGTGGAAGGTTTTGAAACTGTTGATAAAATAGGTGGAAGACAGGTCGGTCTTAAGAACGGATTTTCTGATGTTCCGGTAGAACCGGTCATAATAAAAAAAGTTACAGTAGTATATGATTCTGCTGCTGTTGAAAAAAAATAGAGGATTTTTTTAATGAGAACAGAAGTTTACAGAGAAATTTATTTTTCCTCGGCGCATCACTTGAGAAATTACTGCGGAAAATGCGAGAATATCCATGGACACAACTGGAAAGTCAGGCTTTATGTTACAAGGAATGAACTTACGGCAACTGGTTTTGTCATGGATTTTAAGGATATTGACAGGATTCTGAAAAAAATAACCGATGTTCTCGATCACAAGGATCTGAATTCAATGGATGAATTCAAAGTTTTAAATCCCACGGCAGAGAATATTGCAAAGTATATTTTTGTTCAGTGCGATGCTGAGATAAAATTACAGGACTCTTTATCAAGTGTGTCAAAGGTGATGGTGTGGGAAAGTGAGAAATCATGTGCAATAGTAGAGGCGTGATATGAATTTCAGAAAAAATGTTGCCGCTGTGATAATTAACTCTGACAATCTGATCCTTGTAGGGGAGAGAAGAGATATTAAAAATGCCTGGCAGATACCTCAGGGCGGCGTTGATGAAGGCGAAGATGAGGCAACAGCACTTTTCAGGGAAATAAAAGAGGAGACAGGTATTGAAAGAAACTATTTGAAAATATTGGCTAATTCTGATCCTGTTTCATATTTTTTCCCTAATCGTGTCAACAGAAGATTCGGATTTGACGGTCAGCTCCAGACATATTTTCTGCTTGAGATAAAAGAAAGCGGATGGGATTTGAAACCGTCCAAGGAGTTTATTTCTTTTGACTGGATAACAAAAGAAGAAGCAATAAAAAGAGTAGTTGATTTTAAAAAGAACAGCTATATAAAGGCCTTCGGTCAATTGTTCGGAGATAAGCGATGAAAAGTTCCAAAACTGCCGGAAGAAAGATTTTCAGCGGAAGGTCAAAATCAATACGGAAAAAACTGTTGATGCTTGTATTGGCATGTATTCTTTCAGTGTTTTTAATAGCGACGGCACTTTTCTTTAAATTCAAGGCAGAGATTCCTTCAATAAACACAGTCAGCGATTATAAGCCTGATGCCGGGACAAAAGTATATTCCTATGACGGTGAACTGATTGCTGAATTTTATAATGAAAACTGGAGAATAATAGTTCCTTACGACAAGATCCCTGAAAAATTGAGGCTTGCTTTTGTTGCAGGAGAGGACAATTCATTTTACACGCATCACGGTATAGATCCGATGGGAATGTTGAGAGCCGGGATCAGAACGATTTTCACCGGACACAAACAGGGCGGAAGTACTATCACTCAGCAGCTTGCAAAGTCATTTGTGGGATCTGAGAGGACATATAGCAGAAAGATCAAGGATATTATTCTTGCTGTCGAGCTTGAAAAACATCTTTCAAAAGAGGAAATACTTTATCTTTATCTTAATGAAATATATCTCGGAAGCGGAGCTTTCGGAGTTGAAGCGGCTTCAAAAAAATATTTTAGCAAACATGTTTGGGAACTCGATCTGCACGAAATGGCTACTCTCGCCGGTCTTCCTAAATATCCTTCAGCTGCCTCACCGATCCATAATCCTAAAATTGCTATGAAGAGAAGAAACTATGTTCTGAAAAGAATGTTTGAAGAAAAATTTATTACAAAAAGTGAATATGAGGAAGCAAGTGCCAAGCCTGTAACTACAAATCCGCAGAAAGAGCTTTTTCTTGATAAAGCCCCTTACTTCAGCGAAAGGGTCAGAAGATATCTGCTTGAAAAATATGGATTTGACAAACTTTATAAAGAAGGAATGACTGTTCAGACAACTGTTGATATGAGAGCTTCAAAACTTGCGGACGAAGCTGTTTTTATGGGGCTTCGTGAGCTTTCGAAAAGGCAGGGATATGCAAGAAATGAAGAAGATAGTTTCAAGAAAGGTTCAAAATTTAACGGGGAAGTTACAAATCCTCTTTACAAAATTAATTTAGAGAAAGATCTCGATAACTATTTGAAAAATCATGAGGATTATTTTGGGAACATAACTGAAAATAATATCAAAAGCGGTGTTTTTTATCAGGGTGTGATTCTGGAAACACTTCCCGACAAGGCAATTGTTCAGGTGGGAAAGATAAAAAGGCCTGTGTTTACTTCGGATATCCAGTGGGCAAGACCTTTTGATCCGATGTCATACGGCAGTACGATTAGAAGCTCCGCAGATGTTTTCTCTCCTGGTGATGTGGTGATGGTGAGAGCCACCGACAAAGAGGGAACGACAGATGTGCTCGATCACCGTAATTATTCAAAAAAACTGTTAAAAGACTTTTTCTTTGTTCTTGAGCAGATACCGGCAAGTCAGGCGGCAATAATCGTTAAAGATCCTTATTCGGGATATGTCAAAGCTCTCATGGGCGGTTACGATTTTGAAATCAGTGAGTTTGATAGGACAACTCAGGCATGCAGACAGCCGGGAAGTGCGATAAAACCGGTATTTTATTCGATAGCACTGGAAAAGAAACCGGACGGAGAACCCTATCTTACGCCGGCGTCGATGATACTCGATGCCCCTGTTACTGTTGTTGATCCGAATTTTAAACCGTCAAATTATGAAGATACATTTAAAGGTGAAGTTACTGTCTGGGAAGCGTTGATCCATTCGATGAATACTCCAGCAATAAGAGTTCTCCAGAAAATTGGACTTAAAGAAGCTATTGATGCAGCTAAAAAGCTCGGAATAAAAAGCCAGATAAGACCTGAATATGGAAGCATGCTCGGATCCAGCTGTCTTACAATCGATGAGCTTACAGATGCTTATGCCCATTTTCCGAACATGGGGAAGAGTCCTGATACGACTTTTATAAGAAAAGTTTATGATAAAAATGGAAAAGTTCTTGAGGATAATACAGCATTTTACGATCCTTATATTTCCGCTCCTGAAAAAATATCCAGACTGATGTATTTTGCAAAAAGAGAAGAACATCGCGCTCTTTCTCCGCAGACTGCCTATATTGTCAATAAAGTTCTTGAAGATGTAATTAACAGAGGAACTGCTGCTGCCGCAAGAGGTCTTAATTCATATAAGTGCAATAAAAATCCGCTTGTTTCTGAAGAATTGGGAGAAATAGAAGAAAACGAAGACAGATCAATATGCAGCAGGCATGTTGCCGGAAAGACGGGCACTACCAATGATTTTTTTGATGCATGGTTCATAGGTTATTCTCCCAATCTTGTTGCTGGTGTCTGGGTTGGAAATGATCAGCATGGAAAGCCTCTGGGAAAGGCGGAAACGGGTGGAAAAGCGGCACTGCCGATCTGGAAAGATTTTATGGAAAGATATTTAAATAACTATCCCCCGACCAATTATCCGTATCCGGGCGGAATAGTGAGCAGAAAGATAGATACATCGACCGGTCTTGTCACAGAAGGTCCAGGCGTCATCATGTATTTTCATGCAGGTACTGAACCTCAGACAACACTGGAAGAAAAAGACATTCTTGATCCTGCCAAAGCTCCGGAGGGGATGTTTTGAGCAGAAAGGCGATACTGAAAAGCAGTTCTCTACTTGTCGGTTACAGTATGCTTTCAAGGGTTCTGGGGCTTATCCGTGAATCTGTAAAAGCAGCATTTCTGGGAACCACAGCTCTTTCTGATGCTTTTACCGTGGCATTTCTCATCCCTAATCTGCTCAGAAGGCTTTTTGCCGAAGGAACAACTTCAGCGGCATTTATTCCGACATTGAAAGGATATCTGTCAAAGAACAATAAAAAAGAAACAGCAGAATTTCTAAGTGCCGCACTGACTTTTTCTGTAACTATTTTTACATTGACAGTCATTGCCGGAATTTTCACATCAGGGATTTTTGTAAATATTTTCGGTCCTGAATTTGATACTCAGACTGCTGACGAAGCGGTTTTCCTGACTCAGATTATGTTTCCTTATCTTGGATTTATTTCGGTTGCGGCATTTATTCAGGGGATTTTAAATAGCGCCGGGATATTCGGCCCGAGCGGCTTTACTTCCGTTTTGTTTAATCTGGCTTTTATTGCGGCGGCATTTGTTCTGTCTCCATTCACTGCCAATCCGGCAAGAGCTATTTCGATTGGTGTAACGATAGGCGGCATGATCCAGATGGGTTTTCAGATTCCGTATCTGCTTAAGACGGGAATGAGGTTTTCTTTTTCAAATTTTAGAACTGCTTTCACTCATCCCGGAGTAAAAAAGGTTATGAGACTGATTTCTCCGACTCTGCTTGGAATGGGTGCGTATCAGATAAATATAATTGCGACCACAAGGATTGCCAACAAGGCCGGTGAGGGTGTCGTAAGCAGTCTTCAGTTCTCGAACAGGCTTGAAGAACTTATACTCGGAGTTTTTGTTATATCGCTAAGTACTGTTATTCTGCCTGAATTTTCAACTGATGCCAAAGAAGGACGATGGGATAATTTTAATAAAAATCTGGTTTTCGGTATAAAGCTTACTGCAATGATCTCTTTGCCGGCAATGGTTTTTACGCTTTTAATGAGAAATGAAATAGTTTCTCTACTTTTCAAATTCGGCAAATTCGATGATGAATCTGTCCGTATCACGGCCTACGCTTTGATGTTTCATATTTCAGGGTTATTTTTTATAGCAGTTACAAGAATACTTTTTCCTGCTTTCTATGCTCAGGAAGACACAGTATCCCCCACAATTGCAGGTGTGGTTTCAGTAATTGTGAATATTATTGCCGCACTGATGCTGGTTGATTCCATGAAAGGCGGTGGCGTTGCGCTTGCTTCGACAATTTCTGCATTTGTAAGCACCGTACTGCTGGTTCTGATGTTGAAAAAAGGTGGAAAGATAGATTTAAAGGGAATAACGAATGCGTTCATATATTCTTTCAGGTTTTTTATAATATCCGCGGTGTGTATTCTGCCGGTATTTTTTCTGAAAAAGGGTATTTACAATATTTTCGGGAAATACACTGTTTTCAAAGGCTTGTGGAACAGAATTGTTACAGAGTTAATACCATTTTCGGTTATAACTGTTATTTTTGGAGTAACACTGTTTACAGTTCTGATCGTCATTAAAGATGAAAATGTCACATATCTGTCTGATAAAATTGCGAGGAAATTAAAATGGAAAAAGTAAAACTTCTGATAATCGGTGCAGGTCCCGGCGGTTATGTCGCAGCGATCAGAGCCGCACAGCTCGGTCTTGAGCCGGTTGTCATTGAAAAAGCTGATCTCGGCGGAACTTGTCTGAATTGCGGGTGTATTCCCACAAAAGCGCTTATTGCAGCGGCTGAAACTTACAATACTGTTCTCGGCTCTGATTCAATGGGAATAACTGCAACTGCAACATTTGACTGGGGGAAAGTTGTAGCCCATGCAAAAAATGCGGTGCTTAAGAATAGAACAGGCGTGGCATATCTTTTTAAAAAGAACAAAATAAGACTTGTTACGGGAGCTGCCCGTTTTACCGGTCCGAAAACTGTTGAAGCCGGTGAAAATCTTTTTGAAGCCGAGAATATTATCATTGCGACAGGTTCAATCGTTCGTGATATGGCGAGTTTCCCTGTTGACGGCAAAGACATAATCAGTTCCGACCATGCACTTTTCCAGCCGGCTCTTCCTAAAAGTATTGCGATAATCGGCGGTGGTGTCATCGGTGTTGAAATGGCCTATATCTATCATTCTTTCGGAGTTGAAGTTACAATCATAGAAGCGATGAACACGATTATTCCTTTTGAAGATGCCGAAATATCAAAAGAACTTACAAAGGAGTTTAAGAAAAAGAAAATAAAAATAATTACAGGCGTTTTTGTTGAAAAAGCTCAGAAAGTTAATAATTCCATGGTTATATCTCTGAATAACGGAACAACTGTTGAAGCAGAGCAAGTGCTTTCAAGTGTAGGTCGTTCACCTAATATCAAAAACCTGAACCTTGAGGCAGCCGGAATAGAGCTTGATAAAAAAGGATTTATTCAGGTGGATAATCATTTCAAAACAAATGTTGCCGGAATTTTTGCGATAGGTGATGTCATTCCGACACCGATGCTGGCACATACTGCTGAACATGAAGGAATTCTGACAGTTGAGCAGATTGCCGGAAATATTATCCATCCGATCGACTATAATCTGAATCCGGGGTGTATATACTGCCTTCCTTCAATAGGTTCAATAGGTTACAGAGAATCTGAAGCAGTTGAAAAAGGGATAAAGATTAAAGTCGGAAAATTTCCGTTCAGTGCAAATGGAAAAGCAGTCGCATCAAATCACACAACCGGCTTTGTAAAGGTCATTATCGAAGAGGAGAGCCACAAAATAATCGGTGCTCACATAATCGGTTACGGTGCCACAGATCTTATTGCGGAATTTATTCCGGCAATGAATATGGGAGCCACAGCCGAAGATATTATTCACTCTATTCATCCTCATCCCACACTTTCTGAAGCATCACTTGAAGCTGTATTGAACGCTCTGGGCAGAACAATTCATATTTAAAGGATAAAATATGTATGAATTCATGATGCTTCTTGCCGGAATTGCACTTTTTCTTTTCGGAATGGGGCAGCTGGGATCATTGCTTTCAGATTTTACGGGTGGTGATTTTACTAGTAAAATCAATAGATTCGCCAGAAATGATTTTCTGAAAGTTGTTTCCGGTTTTATTATCACCACGCTTTTTCAATCTTCCGGTGCAACAACTGCAATTCTGGTTACTATGACATCTGTGGGTTTGATGACGGTGCTTCAATCGGTAAGTTTTCTTATCGGCGCCAATATCGGTTCAATTACAACAGCCTGGATAGTTGCAATAAAAATAACAAAAGCCGGAATATTTATGTTCACCGCCGGAGTTTTCGGGAAGCTCATTTTCAGAAAAGAGCAGTATATTGCGATAAGTATGCTTTTTGTTGGTCTCGGACTGATTTTTTTTGGATTGGAGACAATGTCCGGTGCAATGGGCTTTTTAAAAGAAAGCCCTGAAATAATTGATCTTTTCGCAAAATACAATGCGTCGGATTCTGTCAGCTCGATGATTATTCTGGTTATAATAGGTGTCATATTTACAGCACTGATACACTCTTCAGGTGCGACGGCTACGATTGTAATTGCAGCGGTAATTTCAGGTGTTCTGCCTCTGCACAGCGGTGCGGCAGTTGTTCTGGGTTCAACTCTGGGATCTACGGCAACGGCTCTTTTTGCATCAATTGGAACTTCGGCAGAAGGAAAAAGAACAGCTTTTTTACAGGTGTTTGTGAATGTTATTGAGCTTACAGCAGGTCTTATATTGTTTTATCCGATGGTTTCGTTTGTAATTTTCATTTCTGGGAAAGCGGGACTTTTAAATACAGGTTTCGAAATAGCTATCTATATGACATTGTTAAAGATTATTCTTGCTTTTATGGTTTTTCCGGCAAGAAACAAAATAGCGGTTTTTGCAGAAAAAATCATAAAAAAAAGATTCCGGCTGATCTTTTCACCGCTTATAGTTCCTCAAATATTTGAAAGTGATGATGAAATCAGTTTAAGAAGAAAACTTCTGCCGGTTACAGACACTTATGCCGATTATTTAAAAGATATGCTGGCTTATTCATACATCGGGATCAGAAAACCGTCTCTGAGGTCGCTTTTTAAAAAGGTGACAAGATATGAAGAAATTCTTGATACCGGACATTCAAATATGGTGGCTGCAATAAGTAAATGTAAAAATCAGAACACGCACATTCTATGGCTGTTTTTGAAAATGTCCGATGAAGCTGAATCAATGGGCGACCATGCAAAGGAGATTGCAAAATACGGTGTCAGGCTCGATGAGATAAAGCACAGGCTTTCGGAAAGGCAGAAAA
>DAOQAY010000069.1:0-14509 GCA_035354435.1 bacterium | reverse complement strand
CGCCGAGATTAATGCAGTTCACAGCCGAAATAGCGCCGAAAGGAAAAGAAGGAACATATATCGCACTTTCAATACTTCCGTGGTTTGCCGCAAAATTTCTTGTAGGTCCGATGGCAGGGCTTCTTGTCAAAGCATATACCCCTTTTGAGAACGGGCACCCTCTTCCACCGGCTTCAAATTATACAATGGTCTGGGTCTGGATAGGCGGAATTGCACTTCTGACACCGATATCTTTAATGCTTTTCGGTAAATATTTTATCAGAATTCTGGTGCCTGAAAAAGCTGAAGAAGTTGTCTGATAGATTCTTAAATTCTAAACAGCAAGATCATCATCAACTGGTTCATTATTTCCCGTTTTTTTAAGAAAAAGTACCATGCCTACCGTCAGAGGTCCTATTCGTCCGCCGAGCATCAGCAGAGTAATAATTATTTTACCCATACCTGTCAGAGAAGCTGTTATTCCCATACTGAGTCCCACAGTCCCTATTGCTGAAGCCGCTTCAAAAAAAATCTTATCAAATGAAGCCGATTCAGTTAAAAACAGCAGATAAACTCCGACTATCAGAAAAACAATATAGATCGATGCATTGGCGACAGCCATCCATAATCTTTCAAATGGTATTACACGCCCCCAGTAAGTCACTTTCCGTTCTCCGCGCATTGCACTTCTGATTATTCCGAGAATTGCAGAAAAAGTTGTGCTTTTAACACCACCGCCCGTTCCAGAAGGAGAAGCTCCAATTATCATCAACACCATTATTATCAGCACTGATGCTTTCGACATTACCCCGACATCAACAGAATTGAATCCCACTGTTGTCATTGCCGTCATACATTGAAAAAATGCACTGAGAAGTCTCTGCGCAGGATCTGAATTCTGTATCATCGGCTCATCAAGGAAAATAAGAACAGTTCCGGCAATTGAAAGCCAGAAAGTTGTCCACAGAATTATCTTACTGGTCAGCGTCACCCGGGTAGTTTCTTTTTTTAACTTTCGCCAGTAATCGACAAAAACGATAAAACCTATAGCTCCTAAGTAGCTGAGAACACTTATAATACTTAATATCCAGAAATTATCGGAGTAAGACATGAAGCTGTCATTGAATGTACTGAATCCGGCTGTGCAGAACGATGAAATACTATGGAAAAAAGCGTTGTATAACGGTGATGGTGCCCCTGCCGCCGCAAATGCCCACCACAAAAGAAGCATGCCGGCTGTTTCTACAACAACTGTATAAATAATTACACTCCGGATAAATTTGTAAATATTAAAAGACTTAGGCAGAGAAAAAACCGCTTTGCTGATTTCCGTTCGAACTGGTGACAGCTCGGTCTTTCGTGATAAAATAACAAACGAACCGAATGTCATATATCCGATACCGCCAAGCTGGATAAGAAGCAGAATAATAAGTTGACCGAAAATTGTGTAGTTATCTGAAACGCTTATCGTTGTAAGTCCGGTCGTTGACATCGCAGAGGTAGCAATAAAAAGATTATCGAGAGGTGAAATATAGTCGACAGATCTTGAAATCGGTAGCGAGAGCATTGCCCAGCCGAATAGAACATAAGATAAATAACCTGAAAATACTGCCGAAACCGGACTGAATGTGTTGGAAAACAGAAAAAAACGCCGGATAAGAGTTTTTGCATAACCAGTCAGTTTAACTACTGATTTTTGACATAATGATGCCATCATTTTCTCCATTCTTAATAAAGATGTCATTTAGAGGAGATCTGCCGGCTGATGTCGGAAGGTTTCCTCTCCCATGCTGACGAGGTTAGCTGACGGGCTCGGACGGAAGAGTGCCCTACGCCATTTGGCGATACGCCCCGGGAAATTGGGTCCCCCGCTTCCGTTCTCGACGGAATTAAGCGGCTGTCAATTTACGCCGATCAATTTAAAAGTCAAGTGGCTGTTATGTCATTGAATTTATTGAATGTTATAATTATTTCTTAATTGGCACCAGAGAACCGTCATTTTTATATATTGAAGATTCAGGAATAACACCTCTTACACTTGAAAGCGGATAGACTACAGAGTTCTTTCCGACAATGGTTCCGGGGTTCAGAACTGAGTTGCAGCCTACTTCAACAAAATCTCCGAGCACTGCTGAGAATTTGCGGAGTCCTGTATTTATAACGGCTTCACCGATTCGAACTTTTACCTCGCCGGGAATAGAACGGACATTGGAAAGAATTACTCCTGCTCCGATGTGTGATCTGTAACCAAGCACCGAGTCACCGACATAATTGAAATGAGGTGTCTGGACATTGTTGAACAGCATGCTGTTCTTGATTTCAGTTGAATTTCCAATGACACAATTATCACCTATAATAGCATTTCCGCGGATAAAAGCGCAGTGTCTTATTTCACAGTTTTTTCCGATTATTGCAGGTCCTGTTATTGAAGCTGAATCTGCGATGACTGTTCCTTTTCCTACCCAGACGGTTTCTTTGATTTCTGTATATTCAGCACCTAGCAAGGGTCCTTTTTTAAGAATATAGTCTCCGATTACTTTAAGAACTTCGTAAGGATACTTCATGTTGTTAAAGATGTCGCCGAACTCTGTTTTGCTCAGGTCAAGCAGTGAATTGATCTCGATCTGCTTCATTTTATACCTCACGCACCAAAAAATATTAAATTCGGCACATAAATAAGCATTTTCACGATCCACTGGGCCGGATAAAGCACAAACTGGAGCGCCCCGGTTGCCATCAGACCTATCAGAATGAAAAAACCGTACTGTTCAAGCATGACGAAAAAACGGTCATATTCTCTGGGTAGAAGTCCCATTAGAACTTTGCTTCCGTCTAGCGGAGGAATAGGAAGCATATTGAAAAAACCGAGTATTACATTAAAGAAAAGTCCGTAATAAAAGAAAAGCATTAATGCCTGATTGGGAAAATACCTTGAAACAGCCACATATCCGAAAGCACTGATTATCGCGAGTAGAAGATTACTCAATGGACCTGCGGCGGCAACCCACATTGTTCCCTTTCTCATATTTATGTGATGATAGAAGTTGTATGGATTGAAAGGAACAGGTTTCGCCCATCCGAACATCATATTGCCTGGAAGGATCATAAAAATTATCGGGACAAGTATTGAACCTACAGGATCAATGTGAGGAAGAGGATTAAGCGTCAGTCTTCCCATTTGTTTTGCTGTTGAATCACCAAGTTTGTTTGCCATCCAGCCGTGAGCAACTTCATGAAATATTATTGAAAAAAGGACCGGAATTATCGATACCGCAATAAAATAAAGCTTTTCACTATCCATTTAGTTCTCCTTTTCTATGTTTTCTCTTGGGTGTTTCTGCTCAAATTCTTTTTTTATCGTCTGCTGTTCAATATGTGTGTAGATTTCTGTTGTATTAATACTCGAATGTCCAAGAAGCATCTGAACACTTCTAAGATCGGCTCCGCCTTCGAGAAGATGTGTCGCAAAGGTATGTCTTAGTTTATGAGGAGATATTTCTTTTGTAATTCCTGCCGCTTTTGCAAATTCTTTCAATTTTTTCCACACCCCCTGACGGGTCAATTTGCAACCTCTGTTGTTTATGAACACGAATTCGTTCCAGTCGCCCTGTTTTATAAGCTTATGTCTTATTCTGTCAAGGTAAGGATGAAGAAACTCTGCCGCATCATTACTGTATGGAACCACCCGCTCCTTACTTCCTTTTCCTAAAACAAGCAGAATCTGCTCTTTTCTATGAACACTTCCAAGCTTCAGATCAATCAGTTCAGAGACACGGAGTCCCGATGAATAGAACATTTCAAGAATGGTCCGGTCCCTGAAACCTGATAATGTCGTTGTGTCAATAGAATTGAAAAGCCTTTCAAGCTCATCGACGGTCAGGAACATCGGTAGTGACTTGCTAAGTTTCACAGGCTCAAGAATTTCCAGCAGTTCCGGTGCAATGAAATCGTCTTCCATCAGAAATTTGAAAAAACCTCTCAGGCTGGATATCGACCTTGCAAGAGATCTGTCGGCAAAATCCTTATCTCTGGAGAGATGGATTATGTATTCGCTGACATTTACTGAATCAGCAGTGGTGATAGATATCTGCCTCTGATCAAGAAATGTAAGGAAATCAATAAGATCTCTCTCATAAGCTTCAACACTGTTCAGTGCAAGCCTTTTTTCAAGCTTTACAAAATTGAGATATTTTTTAAGCAGTCTTGCGTCTGAACCGTTCAATGATATTTCCAACTATTTATTAATCTGAAAAAGTGTCTGTCCGGCAGTTACAACATCGCCCTGTGATATTTTCATTTCGCCGACCATCTTTTCAGGGATGACAAGCACAATGGTGGAACCCATTTCAAACATTCCGAACTCATCGTTCTGCCTGAAAGGTCTGTCAACAGCAGTCCAGGCTCCCTCAACAGGATCAGTGAATACTTTCATTTTTATAGAACCGACAAAAGTCGCTCCGACTGCAACATAATAATAATTGTGGCCATAACTGTTGAATTTTACTGCAACTCTTTCATTTTTCACAAACAGATTGTCAATGTTTTCAACTGAAACTTTGTTTACAGGAAAAAGTCGCCAGCCTGTATGAATGTATGAAACGGCTGTTGAATCCGAAGGAACATGATATCTGTGATAATCTCTGGGAGAAAGGTAAATAGTCATCAGGTAGTACCCTTCTGTGAAATTAAGATCATGCCTGATAAGCTCTGAAATTCTGTATGTTTTTCCTTTCACCTGTGTTGCAATATCTGAATTCACTTTTTCAAGGAGTGTTATCAATCCATCGCTTGGAGAAAGAAAAAAATCTTTATTTTCTGAAAAAGGTCTTACCGATTTATTCAACGGACGGGTAAAAAAAGCCGCCAATGATTTATAATCACTTATATTTCCTTGATAATCATTCATGTCTATCCTGTAATGGTCACGGTATATTTCTATAACTTTCTGAACAAGCCACACAGGCTTTTCTATTTTAGTGATCGCACCCCATATTCTGCTGAGAAACGGAAACGATATTAAAACCATAAGAAATATCTTAATGAAATTCAACGCACGCCTCTTAAATCATATTTTTAAATTTTCCGATATCCTTTGACTCACCCAGAACAATAAGCCGCTGTCCTTTTTCAAGTTTGTGCTTTGCCGGAGGGTTATAGATAAAATCACCGTTTGAAAAAGCGATCGCCATGATCAGAACATTGGTGTTGCCTCTGAAATTGCTTTCTTCAAGAGTTTTTTCAAAACACTCCATCCCTTCGTGAAGTTCAATTTCATCAATCCTGAGATTTTTGTCTCTGTCACGAAGCATTAGATCAAGAAATGTGGTAACTGTCGGGCGGAGAACTTCACTTGCAAGTCTCATTCCGCCGATTGCAGATGGAGTAACTACTTTTGATGCTCCGGCATTCAGGAATTTTGAGCAGTTGTGTTCATGGTCGACCTTCGAAGCTATGAGTATGTTTTTATTGATACTTTTGGCAGTCACAAGAACAAAAAGATTATCTTTGTCTTCCGGAAGTGTGAGGATCATACCTGCCGCTTTTTCAATTCCGGCACTGATAAGGATATCCTCTTCTGTGGCATTTCCTTCAATTGTCGGAATATCAGACCTGAAAAAAGCTTCAACCTCTTTATGAATATCATGTCTGTTATCAATGATCACCATCTGTCTCTGCGTTGCATACATTTCTTTGGCAACACTCTTACCTGTTTCTCCGAAACCGCAGATTATGTAATGATTCTGGAAGGTTTTGATCATCTTTTTCACCTTTTTTTGTTTTATAGAATTTATTTATCTGACCAGTTACAAGAAGCTCTGAAAGAACGGAAACAAAATAGACAAGCAGAAAATATCCCCACAGCACGACAATTATTGAAAAAACTCTTCCCCATATATTTCCTGAAAAGTCCATTATTTCGCCATAACCAACTGTAGTGATTGATATTATTGTCATATAAAAACAATCAAACAGTGTCCAGTCGCCATGACCGATGGCATAATAGATAAAGGTTGAAGCAATAATAAAGAGAACCGTCAGACTCCCGACATTTATCACTCTGCTAAAAGGTGTGTGTTTCCAGTTCATGATGAAATGTTAGAAGAAAGATGAAATAAAATCAAACAATCTCCGAAATATATAAACATTTAACGAATAGAAGTATGTGGCAAGTCCGGATATCCATAGAACAAGAGCACTGAATGCTGAAACAGCAATTATAAGAAGGATGTGTTTTTTCATAACTCTCTTAGAACATATTGTACGGCATTGACAAACAGTTTAAGTCCCTCTCCGGTTTGTGCAATGTTCTCATTTCTTGTCCAGTGTGGATGCTGAGTTCTGTTAATAAACACTTCAGGATGGGGCATCAAACCGAGCACTGTTCCGGTTTCATTGGTAATTCCGGCAATGGAAAGTTCAGAACCGTTGGGATTTTCAGGATAATTTCTTGCCGGTTCACCGTTCTTGTCAACATATTGAAAGGCGATAAGCTCTTTGTTCTTTATATCCCTGAGATGATTTTTCTGCGCCATGAACTTACCTTCACCATGCCTTACTGCAACATCGAACGCATCAATACCTTTGAGAAAAGGAGAAATATTTTCAGAATTAACTTTTATTCTGACCCATCTGTCTTCATATTTTGCTGAATCGTTATGAGTCAGCGTTGCAACCTGCTTTCCGAACACTGTTTCTTTGTTCCCAGGGAGTATTCCCATTTTGACAAGTGTCTGAAATCCGTTGCATATTCCGAGCACCAGTTTTCCGTCAGTCACAAACTTTCTGACCTTTTCACCCATCTCCTTTTTGATCTTCAATCCGAGAACTCTGCCCGAAGCAATATGGTCACCGAAAGAAAATCCGCCGGGAAAGACCATTATCTGGAAATCTTCAGTATTAACTTCACCGTTTATTATTCTGTTGATGTGGACTCTTTCGACTTTGTGCGCTCCGGCCATTGTAAAAGCCCATCCAGTCTCGACATCACAATTAATTCCGTATCCGGTAAGTATAAGCACGCTCACTTTATTCATGTTACACCTCAATTCATATAGGTCATGAGACCTTTCCAGCTTTTTTTAAGGTCGCTGATATTCAGATTTACCACCGTTGAACCGTCAAGTCCTGTTATTTTGACAAATCCGCTGGGAGTGACTTCTCCTATTTCAGAAATTGTGCATTCTGACATGGTCTTTTTGAACTGTTCAGCATTTTCAGGAGAAACCGATACCAGTATTCTTCCATTCGACTCACTGAAAAGAGCAGTATCATTCCTGACTACTTCCATTCCTCTTGCAATTTTTCTCAGGTCAATCTTGGCACCGAGCATTCCGGCAAATGCTGATTCAGATAATGCAACGGCAAGTCCGCCGTCAGAAAGGTCGTGAGCACTTCTTACAAGCCCTGCGTCAATAGCCTTTTTCAATGAATAATAGCTTTTCATGAACTTTCCTGCATCAACTTTCGGAACAAATCCTTCTCTGGGTCTTCCGTGATAGATGAAATATTCACTACCGGCTAGTTCATTCTTTGTTTCACCGAGAAGGAATATGCGGTCTCCTTCTTTTTTGAAATCCATCGTCACCATTTTTTCGACATCATCCATTTTCGAGATAAGTGTGAATAGCAGTGTCGGCGGAATCGATATCTTATTTTTTCCTGAGCCGTAATCATTTTTCATGCTGTCCTTTCCGCTGATCAGAGGGATCTGATATTGTTTGCAGAAATCATACAGTGCCATATTCGACCTGACAAGCTGTGCAAGCTTATGCTTTCCATCAGGGTTTCTCTCTTCGTCATAAACAGGATCAGGCCAGCAGAAATTATCAAGTCCGCTCATAAAATCAGGATCAGCGCCTGTTGCAACAGCGTTTCTGACAGCCTCATCAATTACAGATGCTGTCATCCAGTAACAGTCTATATCGCTGAACGAAGGTTTTATCCCGTGAGAAACAACGATAGCGTTCTTTTTAAAAGGAGATATTCTGAGCACTCCGGCATCGGCCGGTCCGTCATTCTCAACTCCTACGAACGGTTTGCCTGCGCTTCTACCCTGAACTTCATGGTCATACTGTCTCACCCAGTTCTCTTTTGATGAGATGTTCAGTCGAGCCATCATATCAAGCATTATTGAATTGAGGTTTTCATAATCAGCAAGAGGTTCTGACTCTTTTTCGACAGAATTCCATTCCGCCATCAGCGAATATCTCGGATTTCCATCATGGAGAAATTCCATTTCAATCAGTGCCGCTTTAAGATCGTTGTAATAAATTTCGAGATACCCTGTATCGGTGAATTTTCCGACAACTGTTATTTCAACTTCATGTATATCTGCAACTTTCTGAAGTTCTGCAAGTTTCTCTTCAGGAACAGAAATCGTCATTCTTTCCTGAGCTTCGGAAATATATATCTCCCATGGCTGAAGTCCCTGATATTTCAAAGGAACTTTTTCAAGATTTATCACTGCTCCGCCAGTGTCACGGGCCATTTCTCCGACACTTGAGCTAAGTCCGCCCGCACCGTTATCTGTGATTGCATTGTAAAGACCTTTATCTCTTGCTTCAATTACAAAATCGAGCATTCTTTTCTGGACGATCGCATCGCCGATCTGGACTGCGGTGACAGGACTTCCTTCGTGAAGCTCTTCACTGCTGAATGTCGCTCCGTGTATTCCGTCCTTACCTACTCTGCCGCCAGACATGACTATAAGATCACCAACGAGCGCAGATTTCTCAAATGCCGGTTTACCTGCAAGTTCTGCCGGCATCAGACCGCCAGTTCCGCAGAATACAAGCGGTTTTCCGATGAATCTATTATCAAAATATATTGAACCGTTCACTACCGGTATTCCGCTTTCGTTGCCGCCGTCTTTAACTCCTCTGTGAACTCCTCTGAATATTCTTGCCGGGTGCATAAGGTTTGCACCGGGAAGCGCCCCTTTGTAATAAGGACTTGCAAAACAGAATACATCTGTGTTCAAAATAGGTTTGGCACCCATTCCGCAACCGATTATGTCTCTGTTCACACCGACGATTCCGGTAAGTGCACCGCCGTAAGGATCAAGTGCGCTGGGCGAATTGTGAGTTTCCACTTTCATCGCAAAAAGTGTGTCGTCATCTATCTGGATAATACCTGCATTGTCGTCAAACACCGATTTTATCCACGGTTTGCTCTCTTTCAGTTCGTATGTCACTTTTTTGATATATGATTTGTAAAGAGATTTTATCTGGAGATCTTTTCCAGTCAGTTTGTCAGAATATTTTATATCTGCTGCAAATATCTTGTGCTTGCAGTGCTCGCTCCAGGTCTGTGCTATCACTTCGATCTCACAGTCCGTAGCTTTCTTTGGAAATCCGAGTTCTTTTCTGAATTCAAGCACTTCTTTTTTTCTGAAGTAATCTCTTACAGCTTTCATTTCTTCAAGACTCAGAGCAAGAACCTTGGATCTGGATATTTCAACAAGTTCTGCATCGCTGACATCAAGAGACACTGTTTCAACAACCGGAATCGAAGTTCCTTTTACTCTCGGCACATTATTTCCGTTCTTTTTTCCCTGTGCCCATTCTTTTGTCGAGATCACTGAATATCTCTGGATCAGCGGATTGGCGAGCAGTTTTGATGCCACAGTTTCAGCAGTCGCTTTGTCGAGAGTTCCGGAAATCAGATATTTTCTTCCTGAAAAGATCATATCGGATGCGTCTATCCCGCCGAAAAATGTCTTCATTCCCCACAGTGCCGTCTTTCCTTCATTATCGGTTACTCCGGGAAGAAATCCAGTTTCTATCACCCAGTCAGAATTATAGTTGTCGGCAAGCACTTCGCCTGTTTCAAAAACTTCAATAACAGGATCTGCCAGCACTTCACCTGCAAATGCCGATATCTGCGCCGGATCTTGTATCACAGTATCGATCAGATATACTTTCAGAACCCTTACATCGGTCACTGAATCTATTCCGAGATCATTGCGGATACGCCTGAGATATGTCAAACCTTCCGGATCCTTGATGTCCTTCCTCAACCCTACTTCTACTCTGAAGACCATTGCTTCCTCCTGATACAACTCAAAACTTAAAACACAAGGTGAGTGATACTAATTAAAAGCTGTCAGATATTCAATTTTTTAATCCAATATTTTAGGATTATATTCTGAATCCTGTAAAACCTGATATGACCGGAACATAATATGTGTTGCTGTATGAATCGAAAAACACAGGGAGCTCGATCAAAGTACCAATCTGAAATGAAAAAAAATGTGTAATATGGAATGTGTATGAAAGTTCAAATGGAATGTTAATAAAAGAAAGAAAATTCTCCTCTGATTTATAGTTACTTACACCACCTGATATTCCAGTTGAAATCCTTATTTCATGGCGGCTTGCAAATCCTGTGAAAAAAGGAATTCCGAACATCGTCTTTAAAAAATAATGTTGAGTGTCGGATTCAAACTCCCTGTTCATAATGCTGCACCTTATCATTTCCCAATAGATTTTTTCCCATCTGAATGTGAAAAATGAGAAATCCACGCCTAAACCATAGTTGCCTCCGATGAATTTCAAAGACAACCATTCTGTGTCTGTTCTATAATATTTTGAATTTACAAGCTGTTTCAATCTTTTTTCTGAATCTTTCATTTCAAAAACAAAATTCTCCGCCTTTTTTCGATAACTGTTGCCGGCAGGTGTTTTTTCAATGAATTCCTGTAACAATGACTTTTTTCTTTCAAAACTGACATCAGTAACTTCAAGTTGTTTTTCGATCAGATTCCAGATGTTTCTGATCAGATCATCTTCTGTTTCAGTTTCTGAGACAATGCTTTCCGATTCTTTACCGTTTGCAGTCTGATTTTCAGCAGTTAGTGAAACAACTGTAAAAAACAATGATAAAACAATTAGCAATTTCATCATACACGCTCCTTCGGTCTTAGAATCTGAATCCTGTAAATCCTGAAATTACAGGAATATATTCTCCTTCGCTATCAAAAAAAACAGGCAGATCCAGCGAAAAACCGATCTGAAATGCAAAAAATCTTTTTATATGATAGACATAGGAAATTTCCACAGGAATATGGAGATACGATGAAAAGCCGAAATCAAAATCCTCTTCTCCATGCCATGAGGTGTTGAATCCTCCTGATATTCCAGTTGCAAACCTGATTTCATGCCGGTAATCGCAGGTCAGGAAAAAAGGATAGCCTATCATAGTTTTAAAATTTGCTGAAACTTTTTCTGTTGATCCCATTGCCTGCAATCGCAAAATTTCCCAGTAAACATTGTTCCAGCGCAATGTAACAAAGGTCAGATTTCCTCCGAAACCATAGTTCCCTGCGGCAAAACTTAAAGAAAACCACTCAGGAACATTTCTAAGCTTTACATCAATTGAAAAAAATTCTGTGTTTGTTTCGGAGATTCCGGAAAGAAGTATCGCAGCCTCTTCCAGATGGGAATTCCCGTTAGGATGGTTTTCAATAAATTCTTTTATCTCAGACACTTTCCTGTTTTTATCTATTTCTTTTATTTTAAGCATCTTGAGTATTTGCTGCCATTTGTATTCAATAATGTCCTGCTCTGTTGCTATTTTCGCCTGAAGTTCCTTTAACTCTGAGATATTATTTTTACTAATAGAAGCTTTATATGTCATCACAAAAAAGTTTTCAGCGTCATCAATGTAAGGGTTGTCATCTGGATATTTTTCAATGAATTCACGAAGCATTTCCATTTTTTGATCAAGACTAATGCTATCATTAATCAGTGCTTTAATTATGAATTCCCAAATGTTTTCTATCAGGTCACTGTAAGTTTCTACTTTTTTATCATTATTTCCTGAAACGGCAGTTTCTTGATCCTGAGCATATATTGACGGAAAGTAGAATAAAAAAACAATTATTACAAAAATCCTCTTCATTTCTGTACATCCACAGTAATTTGTTATAGAAGGTATCAGATTAAACGGAATGTGTCAATATCAGAGAATATCAGCCTTTTTAAAGAAAAATTGTGAACCTTTTTTTTGTCCGCCGAAAAGGACATAACTGAATTCGCCTTCGATATTTATTGAATATTCACCGGAGGCAATTGCATTAAAGGTGAAAACGCTTTCGCCGGCCATTATTTTAAGGTTGAATCCGTCAAGCTCGTAAGGAACGGTAAAGGAAACTTTATATCCGCCTGTAATTTTTTCACTGGTGACTGTGATATCGGCATTTACCTGCGGGAAAGCATCTCGCCACACTGTCAGAAGCGGTGTGCCGATAAGTACGACTGATTTTTTTGTCCATCTCCAGCTGTCTTCATCAACAACAGGAACTGCCGGAACAAGTGGAACCGGAGCCTGAAAAGTATCAGACTGTTTTAATGCAGAATGGGCAGAAAGATAGCTGTCGCCAAGTATTGAAGTTGGTGAGAAAAATATAGAACGGAGCATTTCATCTATAAACTGACTTCCGCCGGCAATACCAAGACCTGTTATCGTGTTGCCGAGATATGCCACAGCTCCGCCGAGCGGTGCATTCACAAGCATTTCACCTGCCGAATCGTCTTTGAAAACATGTGAATTATAGGTGAACGGTGCTTCAAACTGTCCCGCCTGACATGCACAGCTGAGAAATATCGGATATGTCGAATTCTGAAGGTTATACGCCATCTGACCTGTGAAATCGTTGTCGTCGTTCGCCTGTTCACAGGAAAGAAGCGAAGGATATCCGTGACCGTTATGGACGATTATATTCACACCTTCCGTCATTGCGGCTTCCTGTTTTGCATTATCCAGAGCTATTGCATCTGAGGCAGGAGAAGGAATCGTCGAAGCATAAAGTTTCTTCTTTGAAAAATCGAACGGGATTATGTCAGTTGTGCGCCCTTCAGTTTCAAAGTAATATCCGGCATTTATGTCAACACCGCTGAAGTTCGTGGCGACATTTGCAATAAGAAGTGAAGTTTTGACATGCATGGTATTGTAACGGGTCATGTGAGCAATTATTTTGCCGAAATATCTGGTGATCTCTTCAGTATTGGATGAAGGAATTCTTCCGACAGCGATTTCAGCAGAATAATCAGGAGTATCGGTATCTTCCGCATAAATTCCGTTACCGTTTGAATCCCATTCGCTCAGATCCGCATAATAAAAATCGGTGTAAAAATCATCTTCGAATGTTCCTGCCATTATATTTGAATATTTGTCATGCACTTTTCTTGAAGGAACTACTTCAATATCTCCGCCAAGAACCAGATATTTAAGTCCTGCAATTGAAGAGATGAATTTCTTTATCGCCTTTGCCGTGTCATTTTTCGGATCGGCATCGTTGCATGTTCCAATTGCGCAGATAGATTCAATAGTTACGACTTTTGTGTATATTCCTGTGACTGTGTGGAAACCTGCAATTTCATTATAAAGGTCGGAATACTCCGCTCTGGTTACAATAACTGCCAGCGGATTGCCGCTAAAAGCAGGATCAGGAGTAGCAAAACCGGATGATTCTGCGGTATCATCATCATTTATATCATCATTTGTATCAATATCAGAAGCGAGAATGTCAGCTTCGTTTTCAGCAGCGTCGGTGTTTTCATCATTCTTCTCCTGATTTTCATCAACTGCGGCATCTGTTAAATCATCAGCGTTTTCAGTAGGTTCCGTGTTATCATCCGAACATGAAACAAAAATGAACAATGTGATAAAGGCAACAGTTTTCAAATAATTTTTCATCTCACGCACCTCGCAAATCCAACATTTGTAGATCCTCCGGAAATAGCGTAAAGTATCGCAGGATCTGAAAAATCAAGCTGAAATGCCATTTCATCAACTACACCTTTAAGTTTAGATGATGACCAGTATTTTCCGCAATATGTTCTCCACACTTCGTCAAAGTAACAGCCTTCCGGTCCCGGACCTTGAAGCAGTTCTACCTCTTCATTGGCACACGGATAGTCGCTTTCACTCTTCTGACCCTGATAAAGACAACTCATTGCAAGACATTTTGATGTAACTTTGCATTTTCCGCCTGTTTCAATGTCGCCGAAACCTGTAACCAGACCTCTCAACTCGTCTATTGTCGGCAGTCTCCAGTCGGTGAAACCTGCATAATCCATATCGGCACACAGTTCCTCAGCTTTTGCATAAGTCAGCAGATTTAGCTTCGTGTTCGCATTTTCCGGATCGTCCATATACCACATAAGCCCGTTCTCAGACCCGGTGACAACAGGACTTCCGTCAATTAATTCAAGAGAATACACATTTTCAGCTTCCTTATCGCAGGAAAATAAAAGAACTGCTACAGCAATTAAAACAAAAAGACACTTCATGATCTATCTCCCAAAAATAAATTCCTGATATTGTATATTGATTTTTCGAATCTGTCTATCTCAAGCTCGAATATTGCGGTATTTGCGGTGCTTTTATTAATGATGTCGAGTACTTGCGTGAAATCGATATTTCCGTTTCCCGGGGCGAGATGGGAATCTTCTGTTCCATCATTGTCGTGGAGGTGGAAATGTCTGATGTTATTTGAATATCTGTTGAAAAATTCGACTGCGCTGAA
>DAOQAY010000068.1:0-14637 GCA_035354435.1 bacterium | reverse complement strand
TGCTTGATCCGCTTGCAGATAAATTCATCGTCAACCTTACACTGGTGCTTCTAACATCAATGGGTGAAATGAGTGTCATACCTGTTATCATCATACTCTCAAGAGAGTTCTATATCTTTGGTATAAGATCCATGGCCGTTGAGCACGGACTTGTCGTTGCCGCAGGACAAGGAGGAAAAATCAAGACAATGTTTCAGATGTTTGCCCTCCCCTTCTTTATGATAAATGAAAAAACACTTGATGCTCTTTTCAATATTAAATGGGATCCCAGATTTGTCGGTTACATCCTAATCTGGATCTCGATATTCTTCAGCCTTACAAGTGCTTATACCTATTCAAAAGAAGTCAAACATAGAGTTTTCGGAAAATAATAAGAAAAATTAACCGAGAAGCTTTGGTGCCGGAGACCGGACTCGAACCGGTACAAGAGTAAATCCCGAGGGATTTTAAGTCCCTTGCGTCTACCAATTCCGCCACTCCGGCAGGTAATTAGAAAAAATTGGAGGCGCCTTCCGGATTTGAACCGGAGATGGAGATTTTGCAGACCTCTGCCTTACCGCTTGGCTAAGGCGCCATCCCTTAAAAGCTGTTCGATTTAATAAAGACCAAAAAAAATGGAGCGGGAAACGAGATTCGAACTCGCGACGTCAACCTTGGCAAGGTTGCACTCTACCACTGAGTTATTCCCGCCCAGCACGAAGGAATATAATTATTAAGGTTTCAATGTCAATATTTTTTCGACACAAACTTTTAACATATTTATTTTGCTAATCTAATGAATCAGCATCCTTTTTCCTGCGGTTGCTTCCGGAAACCATTTTATACTCAAACAGACGGCATTCGAGTGCGCCGTTGAAAAGCGGAATCTTTCTGGAAACCGCAAGTCTGACAGATTTGGGCATTTGAAGATCGGAAGTAAGAAGATAGGCATTCCATCCGGCAAACTTCTTTTTCAATATATCGCCAAGCTGCGGATAAAGCTGTTTCAACTCGTCAATATCCCCCATTCTTTCCCCATACGGAAGATTTGTCACCATTATTCCGCTTTCTGCCGGAGCCGAAATATCAAGTATATTCGCCTGATTGAGCCTCACAGACTCAAGAAGTCCGGCACTTTCCAGATTCATCTGAGCCGTATTCAATGCATCTGCTGAAAGATCGCTTCCCCAAATCGACAGATCTGTTTCTTCAAGTTCGTCATTTAGAGCATCTATCTTTATCTTCTCCCAAATTACTTTCTGGAAATTCTTCAGTTTTTCGAATGCGAACTTGCGGTTTATTCCCGGAGCGATATTGAGTGACATCTGTGCCGCTTCAATCAGGAAAGTGCCGCTTCCGCACATCGGATCAAGAAGCGGTATCCCCGGCTTCCACCCTGCAAGCATCAAAATACCTGCGGCAAGATTTTCACGGATCGGAGCAATATTTGTATACTGCCTTACACCTCTTTTAAAAAGTGCATCACCCGAAGTATCAATTGAAATTGTCATATCGGATTCTGTCAGAAATCCGTGAATAAGAATATCCGGACTGTGAGTGTCGACACTCGGCCTTATTCCTGTAACTGCCCGGAATTTATCACATATTGCATCTTTTATCTTCAGCCCTGCGAAATTGAGACTTTTGAGCGGACATTTTATCCCGACCATGCTCACTCGGATCGTTTTTCCTTCATCGAACCACTCATTCCAAGGCATGGCGATCGCAAAATCATAAATATCCTTCTCACTGCTGTACTTTCCGGTACCAGCCTTCCATAGTATCCTGCTTGCAGTCCTTGAATAAAGATTCGCCCTGTAACAAAGCACCCAGTCTCCCGCAAAATGGACACCGCCGTCATTTATCACAATATCAGCCGCACCAAGCGATCTCAGCTCTTCACTCAGCGGAATTTCAAGCCCTCTCGGACACGGTGCAAAGAATTTTTCGGTCATGACAACATATTGGGAATAGATTCACAACCCACAGCAATTTCATACAGCCTTTCCGGTGCAATATCTATTTCATCAGGCCAGGAAAGAACTCCCAGCTCAGTATTTACATAAAATTTCTTGAAAAACTCAATATCATTAAACTTTTCAAACACACCCTTTCTCTTTGGATATTTTTCGAAATTGACAATTCCTGACTTCCTGTCACCAAAAACAATCTTGATTTTATATCCACCGAGATATGTCGCTTTTTTTACATCAAAGTACATGCAAAACCCTCTATTTCAATGGATTAATCTTAAAAAGAGGCTCCGAAGCCATCAATCGCTTCCATTCATCTTCCAACTCTTCTTTGTGAGTCAGTGCCCATTCCACAACAAGCCCCAAAGCTCTGGGCGGAAATTTCCCAGATAAAACCGCCATATTGTCCAGTCTTATCGACACCTTATGTTTTCCATAAACAGCATGAAAATGCGGCGGATTGTGCTCATCATAGAACATCGCAATAACTATTCCGTAAAATCTGCTTATCTCAGGCATCACCAACTCCTCAAAAAATCCATTGAATTATATTTTGTAACAGCAGGGTTGTCAAATCATATGTTCCACCCATCTCATCAGTCCGTCTTCACGAAAATCGGTGAACGGTTTGTATGCTGTGCCTGCTCTTCGACAAGCTCAAAAAATGAAAGCTTGCAAAACAGCAGAAAAAACCAATAAAAATTGAAATGTTGATGGGGAAACTTATACTTTGAAATGATTTTACTTTGAAAGAGGAACGGAAGTTATGAAAGATTCCTGCCCGAGCAAATAAAAGAAGAAATATCAAATGGTTCCATTACCCTTGAAGACTTAATGAAACTTAGCGATGATTCGGAATTAATACTGCATGTTACTGGTTTTGATGAAATTAGTGGAGCTCGAAAAACTTTTGTATCTAAACCTTACAAAATTAACGATATTAAAAATGGGCCATTCGATAATCATGGTTTGAATGTTATAGACCCTATCCCCAAATAAAGAGAATCTCCATAATACTAAAAACGGACAATAAACTGAAAATTGAAAAGAGAACGCTCTTCATTAGTGGGACTTACCCCTTTTGAATTGGATAGGTGAAAAGGTAAAACCTCATTGAGGAATCTCATGACAGAAAAATCATTAAATAACGCACACAGCGGACATAGAAGTAGTAGTTGGCAATTTCGTAGTTGCCACCAACACTCCCGTTGATGAAACAAACACTCCATGTGCCGTCTGCGCCTTCTAATATCTCTGACTACGACAAGAACCAATATGAATCTTCAAGAACTAAATATTTTCCAGATTCGTCACCTTCACATCCACCACAAGAATCATTTTCATTTCTGAGGTATTACGGTTCTCGGTTTGGAGCCGTCTGCGGGTGAGATGATTCCGTCGGCTTCGAGGGTTTCGACTGCTCTTGCTGCACGGTTGTAGCCAATTTTGAACTTTCTCTGGAGCATGCTGGCACTGCATTTTTCGGTCTGAAGGACATATGCGAGTATTTCGTCATAAAGAGGGTCTTTTTCATCGCCGTCAAGCGAGCCTTCTGCCGAGTCATCATTAAGGAAAATATCCGGCGGAGTGCTTACTGCTGCATCTTCAGCGACACTTTCTTCGTCAAACTGGCTTTTTATGAATTCAACGACTTTCTTTATCTCTTCAGTGCTTACGAAAGCTCCGTGAACTCTGACAGCTTCAGATGAACCCGGCGGAATATAAAGCATATCACCATTACCAAGAAGCATTTCCGCACCGTTCGAATCAAGAATGGTTCTCGAATCAAGAGCTGAAGCGACCCGGAAAGCAATTCTCACAGGCAGATTGCTCTTTATCAGACCGGTAACAACATCTCTTGTCGGTCTCTGCGTTGCAATGATAAGATGAATTCCGACCGCCCTCGCCTTCTGTGCAATTCTCGAAACTGCGATCTCGACATCTTTACCTGCAACCATCATCAGATCGGCAAACTCGTCAATTACAATGACAATGAAAGGCATCTTTTTCCAGAACTGTTCAGGATTGGCAAGGTTCTTGTTGATGCTTTCCACTTTTTCATTGTATGCTTCGATATCACGAACCATATTCTCTGCAAGTCTGTGAAATCTTTCCTCCATTTCATTGACTGCCCACATCATTGCCTTTGCGGCTTTTTTGCTGTCGACAACAACAGGAAGAAGAAGATGCGGAATACCTTCATAAATATTAAATTCGTTCCCTTTCGGATCGATCATCACAAATTTAACTTCATCCGGTCTGAGTGTGTACAAAAGAGACATTATTATCGTGTTTATTCCGACAGACTTTCCGCTTCCAGTCGTTCCGGCAACAAGAAGATGGGGCATTTTTATCAGATTCGCGGCAAATGAAATTCCCTCTACATCCTGACCAAGTGCCACAGGAAGACCTTTTGTACTGTGTTTTGAGAAAACATCGCTTCTAAGCACAGTCCTGAGACGGATCATAAGTCTGTCATCGTTAGGAACTTCAATGCCGATATACGGTTTACCAGGGATACTCGACACAACCCTTGTTCTCTTGCCCCCGACAGCAACACCAAGATCCTGTTCCATCGCAGCGACCTGATTGACCCTGACACCTTCACCGAGTTCAATCTCATACATTGTGACAACCGGACCAATCGTTGCACCTTTGACAGTCACTTTCAATCTGTGTTCAAGAAGCTTCCGCTCAATAAGCAGAGCAATGGCTTGAATTTTCTTCTCGCGGTCTTTTATCGCTTTGACTTTATCTTCACCGGCAAGCAGATCAAGGCTGGGAAGCTTATAATCATTGAACGAACGGAGCACTTTCTTGTGCAACCCTGTCGTGTCCTGCTCTTTCACCTGAACTGCAATAGCTTCAGACCTTTTTTCTATTTCAATGTCTTCTTCTTTGGTTATCTCGTGTAATTCCTCGGGTTTTTCTTCAACAACAGGTTCCGGCTCATATTGAGGAATGGTTACTGAAATTTTTTCAAATATATTCTCCGGCTCGATCTCTTTTTCAGGTTTGACTGTTTCCTCTTCCTGTTCATCGTTCTCGTTGCTATCTCTGTCGACAAGCCGCATTTCCCTCAATTTATTGATAAAACCCGTCCACAGCAATGCCAGTTTCCTGAAAATATAGAAATAACTGAAATTGAACGAAAGAATCAGATATACGGTCATCCAGCATACAAATATCATGATGAAACCTGTAGTGCCCAGATAAACGGTAAACAATTTGTCAAACAGTATTTTACCGGCAAAATTCTCGTTCTTCAGCCCGTAAAATTGGAAATAGCCTGAAATAAGATAGAAAAAAGGAAGAAGCATGCAAAAAGTTAATATGTTAAGTATCAGATATCTCAGGAAATATCTGTTAATATAAACAAGAAGCGCAAGAATAATCAGGACAGGAACCATATATGAAACTATTCCGAAAATATTTATCATAAAATGTGCAGTATCAAACCCTATTGTGCCGGTAAAAAAACCATCTCTTGCGGCAGATACCGAATAATTTCCAAGAGATATCAATATAAAAACAGCTAAAAGAACAGTAACTGCCGTGATAATTTCGATAAGAATGATGTTCCCTGAAATCGAAGAGTTATCTTTTTTCGGAGCTTTTCTTACCGTTTTTTCACCGGACTCCTTTTTTTGAACCTGATCATTCTTTTTTTGTGACACGGTACACTCCAAGTGAAACGGTATTGTCTAACAATTTAAAATTCTTTTCATAAAGGTCAAGTATCTTCTTTTCGTCTTTATTGCTGATAACTAATGAAACCGAACCCCATGCATCATTCCCTGACACCTGTTCAAACAGCGTCGAAAGGATACTGAAACCATTTTCTATCAGTATCCTGCTGATCCTGTCAGTGATCTCACTGGTCCTGGAACTTCTCATAACTATCGAAACAACTGAATAATCGCTGTTTTCAACTGAACCGTAATAAACTTTCGCCCTTTCAGACTTTGAAATGTCAATTACAGACGGATATTCGCTTATAAGATCATCCTCACACAGATACATACTGCTTTTAAGTGATCCGAAAACTGTCACATTGCCTTTATGGAAAAGATAATCCCTTATTTTTTCAAATGAAACAGAAGAAGTTGCATTGAAAATCTCTGCGCCACCTAAAAATGAAGGAGTTCCCGTATAAAGCTTTTTTGCAATTTTAACTGAAAGAAGATTCGAATAGAAAGTGTCGGGGTAGTCTTCTATCTGCTGATCGACCGATAAAGCCCATAGCAGAATGTTTTCAGGTGCCGGAGAGCTTTCGCCGGTTATTGCAAGTTCAGATGAAAAAAGAAGAACTCTAGGGAAAACGGAAGCGCCGGTGAAATTGGGAGAATAGTACAGACCCGAGAACGGAGGAAGAAGATAGCTGTTTGAAAGTGAATAAAAATATTTCATCAGCATTTCTTCGTCAAAAGGAAGCGATAGCACCCCGCTTGAAAAAACTATGGCATCATCACTCATCAACTCCTGATTCCTTCCGACAGGAATTGATTCCAGCTCCCATGAAGGCATTTTTATCTTCGAGGATATTTTTGCATTACCGGTATGTTTCAAAATTGCATAATCACCTGGAAGAAGAGCAATAAATTCGTCTACGCTCAATGAGTTATACAAAAAAGGCACCATCATCCACCGGACAGAGGCATCAGGTCGGATATTAATTATAAAATTTCCAGCTTCATTAAATCCGAACTGGTGTTTGATCTTAAGAATATCAAGATATCTGGAAATTATCAGCAGCCGTTTATTGGTTCCGGTCAGTGACAGACCTTCATTGATTTCATAGTAAAGGGGTAGTTTCACGGAAAGCGGAATGTCATCGTAAACAGCATAGAAATCGCTCCTCCCCGGCAGCACTGCATATAGAGAGCTGTTTTCTTTATTAAAATAGGCGTTTACAATATACTGTGATATACCGTTTTGCAACTCTTCATCAGGTTTCGAAAATTCAGGCTGCCTGTCAACAAAATAACAGACTGAATTGATACTTATTTTTTTCTTCAGAACGGTGATACCTGTTTTTCTCAAATGGTTCACGAAATGATCTGAAGCATTCTGAATGTCAGTCTCAGAAGTTTCTGAAGGTACTTTCTGAAGATAAAAGCACAGTTCATAAAAACTGACCTTTTCAGGTTTTTTTACTGCCATCTCACGGGCACAAGTTGACAGAAAAAAAACACTGAAAAAGAAGAGAGGCGGCAGAAGCCGCCCCTTTATAAATTCATTTCTATTCATAGTCCCTGACAGCTATTTCGCCTTTCAAGCCGTAAAAACAACCGTCTGCAAGAGCCTGCATCTCATCTTCACCGGGATATGTAATAACCTCTGCAATAAAAGAAACTTTTTCTTTAACCCATGAAACAAAGAGCTTATCATAGGCAACACCGCCTGTAAGGATAATCGCATCAACTTTTCCTTCAAGTACCGCAGACAATGCTCCAATCTCCTTTGAAACCTGATATGCCATCGCCTTATAAACTATTTCAGCTTCGTGTTCGCCGGCAAGAACTCTTTTCTCAACTTCATAAGCGCTGTTTGTGCCAAGATATGCTACAAGTCCGCCATTTCCTTTGAGTTTTTTATTTATCTCTTCACCTGTATATTTACCGGAAAAACACATTTTGACAAGCTGTCCGGCAGGAAGTCCGCCACTTCTTTCGGGAGAGAAAGGACCTTCACCGTTAAGAGCATTGTTTACATCAATAACTCTTCCTTTTTTATGTGCTCCGACAGAAACTCCGCCACCGAGATGAGCAATGATAAAATTGAAATCTTCGTATTTTTTTCCTCTTTCTCTTGCATATCTTCTGGCAACTGCTTTCTGGTTAAGAGCATGAAAAATGCTCAGTCTGGATATCTCCGGAATTCCTGAAAATCTTGCGATACCTTCCATTTCATCGACAACAACAGGATCGACAATATATGCCTGGACATTCTCTCCGGCTGCAATTGCAATCTCTCTTGCAATCGGTGCACCGAGATTACATGCGTGTTCGCCCATCTTTGCAATTTTCAGATCTTCTATCATCAGATCGTTAACCTTGTAAACGCCGCCTCTGATCGGTTTCAGCAAGCCGCCTCTTCCTACCACCGCACCAAAAGATTTAATGTCAAATCCCGCATTCTTTATCTCGTTCAGTATTGTTTCTTTTCTCAGATCGTACTGTTCAAAAATGCGTGTAAAACCTGCAAGATCCTGAACACTGTGTTTTATATTTTTTGTCATCAGCTCTTTTGTATCTTCAAAAATCGCAATCTTTGTCGATGTCGAACCGGGGTTTATGACTAATATTTTCATTATTTATCCTCCTCTATTTCATTGCCGCAGCAAGGGCAATTGAATTCAGTTTAGTCTTTTCACTGTCTGCACGGCTCGTAAGAACTATCGGAACACTTGCACCCATGATTACAGCAGCCGATTCGCAGCCTCCAAGGAAATTAAGACATTTATAAAGCACATTAGATGCTTCAATATCCGGAAGAACAAGAATATCGGAATCTCCGCCGACTTCAGTTTCTATTTTCTTGTGATGGCAGGCTTCTTCTGAAATAGCATTGTCAAGAGCGAACGGTCCGTCAATAAGACAACCCTTGATCTGACCTCGTTTATTCATCATGGTAAGCATTCCGGCATGTACAGTTGCTTCCATTTTTTCGTTGATGACTTCAACAGCAGCGATTATCGAAACTTTCGGCATCGGAATTCCGAGTCTGTGATAAACTTCGACGGCATTTTCAACTATAGCAACCTTATCCTTTAAATCAGGAGCGACATTCATAGCGGCATCCGTTACAAGCAGAAGTTTGTGGTAATAAGGACTTTCAAAAAATGCGATATGACTTATTGTTGCACCTTTCCTGAGCCCGTTCTCCTTGTCAAGAACAGCTCTCAGAAGATCTGCTGTACTGACAAGCCCTTTCATAAGTATTTCAGCTTTACCTTCTTTAATAAGAGCAACGGCTTTTTTACAGGCAGATGCCGGTTTGGGATCATTGATGATCTCTATTCCGTCAAGTTTAAATCCGATAGTAGCTGAAATCGTTCTGATCGCCTGCTCATCCCCGACAAGAATGGGAGTGACAATCCCTTCAGCCATAGCATTCTTGACCGCCATCAAAACAGGTTCATCTTCAGCAGCGGCAACTGCAATTCTCCTCTTTGTTCCGGCTTTTGCCATTTCAATGAAAGTGGAAACAGATTTTAACACCATTTTACTTCTCCATCAGTTGTTGTTCCATTCACTTGTAAAAACATTTGGATATCTATTTGTCATGTATTCTTTAAGTATCTTAACTACTTCCTCTTTTTCAGAAGAAAGAAGCATTTTGCGAAGCAGTGTCTCACCTTCTGAAACAAAGCCGCTTCTGATAATCTTTTTCATTATCGGGATAGCAACTGGTGTCATGCTCAGCGACGACACTCCCATAGCAAGAAAAACCAGCCCCAGATACGGATCGGAAGCCATTTCTCCACATATTGATATCTCTCGATCCTGCTCTTTCGCCACATGAACAAGCTGAAAAAGAACTCTTATTATTGCCGGATGATAATGTGAAAAATATTCCGATGAGAACTGATCTTTTCTTTCAACAGCCATCATGTACTGGATAAGGTCGTTTGTCCCGACACTGAAGAAATCGACTTCTCTGGCAAGCTGTTCGGCAATAAAAACTGCTGAAGGAACTTCAATCATTGCACCTGTCTTCACATTTGCCAGATTCTTTCGCAACCCCATTGAATCAGCTTCTTTAAAAAGCATCTCCTTAAAAAAATCAACTTCATGTACCGTGCTGACAAAAGGTAGAAGAATATTCAGATTTCCAAGTCCGGCGGCTCTCACAAGACCCCGAATCTGAGGAATGAAAACATCAGGTCTGGTCTTACAGAGCCTTATTCCTCTCATTCCCATGAAACCTTTGCTGGCTATCCTTCCATTTTTGTCTTCACCGAAATCAAATATCCTTATAGTCGCTCTCAAAGGCAGAGCACGGTGAAGTGTCTGATAATATATCTGATAATGCTCTTCTTCAGAAGGAATATCGGATCTATCAAGGAACATAAGCTCCGTTCTGAAGAGACCGATAAATTCCCCGCCGTTCTTTTTCACAAACTCTATTTCACCAGTCTGATCTATGTTGCCGCCGACTTTGAGAACCCTGCCGTCTTTAGAAACAGAAGGTTCAGACGCATCGCTCATAAACTTGGCAAAATATTTCTCAAGCCTCTTTCTTTTCTTTTTAGCCTCTGTTATCTCTTTTTCAGACGGTCGTAAAACAACTTCGCCATTACCGCCGTCAACAATTATAATGTCTCTGAAATCAAGTTCCTTGACCAGATCCGGAATTCCGAGCACTGCCGGTATCTCAAGTGCTCTGATGACTACAGTAAGATGACTTACGCCTCCGGGAGCTTCAAGCACAATGCCTTTGAAATTTTCATTTTTTGAAAGATAGTTCAGCTCACTTACGGAGATATTTGATGCACCGAGAATGAAATCCTCTTCAGGAAGGTTCTTTGTAAATGTTGCAGAAACCGAACCGGAAATCAGACTTGAAATGATCTTATCCCTTATTACATTGAGATCAGCCGCTTTAGCCTTAAGGTAATAACTTGAATCACTTGCAACAAGATGATTCACCATCGGCTGTATGACAGATATGACAGCCCATTCGGAATTTATCTTTTTTTTCTCTATCGTATCAGTGATGCTCTTAATGAATGTTTCATCGGTTATCATCATCATGTGAGCTTCAAGAATTGATTTGATCTCACTTTCAACATCAAGTTCATCTATTACCTTTTCAAGCTCTCTTGAACACATATCGACAGCAGAAAGGAATCTATCCACCTCTGCATCTATAATCTCTTTTTTATCCTGAAGTGAAAGATGCGGTATCTTTGCAAAATCTCTGTCAATAAAGAAAAGTCTCCCTACCCCTATTCCGATAGAAACCTTTTCACCTTTAAGGAGGATGCGTTCCTTCAACTATTCACCTTCACCGAATTTGTTCTCAACAAGCTCTTTCAGCTTTTCCAGACATTCAAGTTCATCAGGACCGCTGGTGTATAACTTAATCGTGCTTCCAAGCGGAGCAGCGAGCATCAGTATCCCCATTATGCTTTTAGCATTCACTCTGACACCTTCTTTTTCCATTTCAACTTTGCATTTAAATCTTTCCGCCGTTTTAACGAACATGCTTGCCGCTCTGGCATGAAGCCCGAGTTTATTGATAATTTTAAGTTCTGTTTCCTTCATAATGATTCCCTTTTCATAAGTAATTTCTTCGCACTTGTAATATTCTGGGCACCTGTTCTTGTAATGCTTTCTATCATTGCAGGAAAATCCTTGCCGCTGTTCATATGCTCGACAGCATACATCACCATTGAAAGGTTTACACCTGAAACGACATCAACATTTTCTGTTTTTGCAAATGAAAAAGCGATATTGGAAGGACTTCCGCCGAAAATATCGACAAAAATTATTACCTTTTGCTTTTTTACAAGGAATTCGTCAACAGAAGTTTTGATCTTTTCCTTTAATTCATCCATTACATCAGCCATGGAAAAATCGATAGAAAAGATCTTTGTTCTGCCCGAGATGTTTTCATCCATGATGCGCTGAGCAATATCCGTCAGAATACTGCCCAGTCCGCCGTGGGTAATAAAAATAAAAGAATACATTTGCTATCCTCCAAGCTTTTTCAGTTTCTCTGAGAGTTTTTTTTCAAACTGCTCAGCTGCGTTTATGCCCATTTTTTTCAACAGATAATCTCTGGCCGTAGCCTCCATAATAGAACTGAGGTTCGACCCGTGTCTTACCGGAATAATATAATACGGTTTTTTCACACCAAGTATTTCATAATAATTTATGGTACTTCCGACTCTTTCGTATTCGAAATGGTGTTTTTCATCCCACAATGCCAGCCTCACTATGCAGTCTATTTCTTTTTCATAGGCTACAGATGTTACACCGAACATCTGCTGAAGATCGACCAGACCTATGCCTCTGATCTCAATAAGACTTCTCATCATCTCGTTACTGCTTCCTATGAGATGATCGGGTGGAATATGCTTTATCTCAACAACATCATCCGCGATGAGCTTGTGTCCTTTCATTACAAGATCAAGACTCGTTTCGCTTTTACCGACACCGCTTTCACCCATGATCAGCATACCGACACTGAGAACATCGATAAGTTGAGCATGAAGTGTTGTATAAACTGAAAGAAGCCTGTTAAGAAGACCTTTGATATAATCGACAAAAACACTGGATATCATTTGTGTTGACATCAGCGGAATATTATATCTGTCTGCGATCTCCTTGAAATACTGAGGCGGTCTTTCAGGATGAGTAAAAATGACAAGCACTGGATTTTCCTTCAGAAAAGTATCTGACATCTTCACCTGATCCTTCTGCTCCAGAGTTTTCAGGTAATCCATTTCACTCTTTCCGAAAAGCTGTATTCTGTCCTTGTAGAGATGATCGGTAAAGCCTGCTATTGACAGACCTACGACCTGAACCCGGTTATCTTTTATTTCAATAGTCTGAAGGTGCTCAATATTTAAATTTTCAAGAGTCAGTTCCAGATTTTTATTCTCCAGAAGCTCAAACAGGTTCAAAGATCCTGATGTAGGCATTTTTCCAACTCCCTATTTTTTCATCCGACAATAAACTGATAGTTCTTTTTTCTCTCTCTTGCAAGCGGAATGTTCAATTTTGATCTGTATTTTGCAACAGTTCTTCTTGCAATATCGATCCCTTCTCTTCCCAGCATATGAGCAATATCATCATCACTGAACGGGTTCTCTTTGTCTTCTTTTTCAATTATTTCACGAATCCTCTGCTCCAGCCTCCGGTTTGTTGTCATATTATCGTTAATCTGTTTGACGAAGAAATATTTCAGTTCAAAAATGCCGTGAGGAGTTTCTGCGAACTTTCCGTTCGTAAGCCTTGAAACTGTTGCAGGATGTCTTTCAATATCTTCGGAAATATCCTTTAATGCCAATGGTTTAAGAAAACTTTCACCAAGTTCCAGAAACGCTTTCTGGTGTGCAAAAATACTTGAGGCAACCTGATAAAGGGTTCTGTTCCTTTCACTGATACTTTTTATAATCCACTCAGCACTCCTGTACTTTTCTTTCATGAACCGTTTTTCATCTCTGGTCGCATTTTTCATTTCATCTTCAAAAACTTTTGTGTTCAGAGAAATAGTCGGAAGAAGCTTGTCTTCTATCTGTATTATCGCCTCTCCGTCAATAAGGAACACCTTCATATCAGCCTTCACATACTCTGTCTGCATCCTTTCAAAACCGAAAGCCGGATAAGGTGAAATGCCGCTTCTGAAAAATGTGAGAACTTCTGTCAGGTTCTCTTTGTCCAGTTCAAGAGCTTCACAAAGTAAATTAAAATCCTTCTTAATCAGGAGTGCCAGCAGCGCTTCATCGCTCAGCAGTTTATTTATTGCTTTAAGATGCTTATCTTCGAGGTTAAGATAATCATTTTCTGCAAACATATATTTCAGATAATCAACAAGATCATAACAGCCGCAACCGGCAGGATCACATTTTTTAAGATTATTCCGTGCTGTTGCAACATCTTCGGGGTTTGAACCTGTAACTGCGGCAATATCTTCGTCACTATCCGGAGCAAACCCTTTTTCATTAAGGTCATATGCCATATATATCATAATTTCTTTTATATTATCAGGGTATTGCGTTGAGCATATCTGCATATCCAGATACTGCTGGAAACTCTGTTTTGCAGGAATTACATTCTCGAAATTAAAGTCTTCGGTAAAGTCATTCTTTTTTCTTAAAGTTGTCTCCCCGAAACTGTTGGAAGAATTTTCCCTTAACTGATTCCAGTCAAATTCAGCAAGAATATCGCTCATATGTGTTTCATTGTCACCTGTTTTAAGTGTTGAAACAGCTTCTTCACCGTCATCGCCTGAATATTTGGAATCTCCATCCGGATTATCATTTCCGGTTTCATCCGGAGTATCACCCCAGTCTTCAATTTCCAGAAAGGGATTTTCTTCAACTTCAGCAAGGAGCATATCTCTAAGTTCTATCGTGTTTTTTAGAAGCATTTCAATGCTTTGGCGCATTTGCTGAGTCATTTTAAGCTCTTGTTTTTGAACAAGATTCTGTTGCAGGCGGATTGATTGCACCATCGTTATACCCAAAGAAAAATCGAACGAAGTATAAACAAAAAAAAAGGGGTTGGCAAGATATTTGCTTATGGTTAAAAATCATAAAAAACTTCTTTACTTTGGCTTACTGTTTGAATATACTCGACACCGCTTTTTGTTTTAATTTAATTGAGGTATATAAACTGATGTTTAAAATTGATAATTTTCTTTCATTTTTCACAAGCGACATTGCTATTGACCTTGGAACAGCGAACACTCTCATTTATGTTAAAGGCGAAGGAATCGTTGCAAATGAACCTAGCGTCGTGGCTGTTCAGGAAAAGGATTCAAGAGGAGCCAAATCGGTCAGAGCGGTCGGTAAAGAAGCAAAAGAAATGATAGGAAAAGCGCCTGTCAGCATAACCGTTATCAGACCTTTAAAAGATGGTGTCATTGCAGATTTTGAAGTCGCTCATCAGATGCTCCGCTACTTTATAAAACATGCTTACAAAAAAGGCTCTTTCATAAAACCCAGAAT
>DAOQAY010000067.1:0-14791 GCA_035354435.1 bacterium | reverse complement strand
ATCTCCGGATCTTCAAAAATGTTCAGAAACGCTTTCGCTTTTATCAGTGTTTCTTCAAATTCTTTTTCAGGGTCGCTATTCCATGTTATGCCGCCGCCCGTCGAGTAAATGAGAGTGTTTCCCGACCTTTGAATGGTTCGGATCGGAATATTGAAAACCGTGTCGCCGTTAAGTCCGGTAAATCCGATCGCTCCGGTGTAGATATTGCGTCTATGTTTTTCTAGTTGAGAAATGATATTCATTGCACTGATCTTTGGCGCTCCGGTTATCGATCCGCCGGGGAAAAGCGACTTGAAAAGCTCAATCTGCTTATGTTTTTCAATTTTACCGCTTATTTTTGAAACCAGATGGAACAGTGTAGGGAATTCCATAAGTTCAGCGTGATAGTCAACTTTTACAGAACCGCAGGTAGCATGCTTTCCAATATCATTTCTGACAAGATCGACTATCATTGCAAGCTCTGCTCTATCTTTTTCACTATTTTTCAACTCATTTTTTAAGTGCCTGTTTTTTTTATCATTATCACCTTTTTTAATTGTCCCTTTTATCGGGAAACTGCTCACTTCAGTTCCATTTTTCACATGGTAGAAACATTCAGGCGATATCGAAAGCACTTCACATTCCTCACTATTTATGAACGCGGCATAGTCAGCATGGTTCTGAGTCAGATATCTATAAAACAGGAACCAGGATGGAATGTCTGTTTCAACTTTTACCGGATAAGTGAAATTGACCTGATAGACAGAACCTTCACCGATAAGCCTTCTGATCTCCGTAACTGCATCACGGTACTCTTTTTTTGAGATCAATGCTTCTGCCTTGACACCTGAAATGTCGAATATTTGTTCAGGAACAGGCGTTGCAAGTTCTTCTAAATACTGCGTTTTTCGTTCTTCTACTGTGTTTTTGGAAATATCAGTTTCAAGAAGTATAAGTTCAGCTTTTTTCTCAAAATTATCAATAACAATAAAGCTGTCTGAAAATACAAACTGAAAATCTGGAACTTCGATTGTATTTCTTTCTGCCGGAGCAATATTTTCAAAATATCTTACACATTCATAATTTATCCAGCCTGAAAAAAGCGGTATTGGAATATCAGCGATTTTGCTGAATTCTTTCAATGAAAACAAATCATTAAGCACATCGCCAAACTCTGTTTTGCTGTCTAATTTAAACAATGGATTCAGCGACATAATTGAAAACCTGCCAAGATCTGAATTCAGCCCCGAACTGTAAAAAAGAACCCGATCTTTTTTGCGACCGGTCAGGAAAGAAAGCTGTAACAGATCCGGAATGTTATTGAGCACCAGTCTTTCAAAAGAGTGAATTTTAATATTAACCAATAACAAATGCTCCGACATGAAAATCTTTTGAAGGATAACAGAATCGCTTTGTTTTGCAAAATCTCACAATTGACTTAATTGTGTAATAAACGAAATGTCGGTGTAAAAATCAGTCAGCGTTCACCGTAATGTTCATTTTTTGTGTTGCGGCGGCCTGTTTCAAGGTCATGGTCACGCTCATTTGAGCTTTTCTGGAATGGTGCCAGGCTGTTGACCCTTATCTGTTTGCCTTTATGGACAAATTCGGTGCCTGTATATTCAAGTCTCTGAAGCACAAAAATATTACCCGGAAGTGTGCTGACTAGAAAAAATGCGTCATCTTTTTTTCCGAAATTTGTGTTCATCTGAAGTCTCATGAACGATGCACCGCTTGCTTCCGCCCTTGTCAAAGTCTTTTTTGCCGTTTCCATTAATTTTCTCCTTTAACTGAGTCTATTTTCATATTGCCCGAGGCTGTTTTTGCTTCAATTTCAATATCTGATCCTTTGCATCCTGATTGAGAATGAGTTTCGTTTTTTATTGCTTTGAGAATTTCATCAATAACTGAACCTGCCGGACTTTTCTCAATTTCAGACTTTACTTTGCTGTAATCAAAAAAAAGGGAAAAAGCCGAAATGTAGCAGATAATGCCGATTGTAAACAGTATTATAACTATCCATCTTTTACGCATTGACCCCTCCTGCCTTTCTAGCGATGTCAATGTTAAAATTCACCCACCACTTTATCGCTTTTACCGCAAGTTTTGTCAACCAGCCGAGAACTATTATCATTCCGATGCCCAGAGAAACAGTGCCGGTACCGAAAAGTGTAAGAAATGGAGCAAGCAGAAAATTCAGAATAGGAATTGTTACATTTATCAGTCCGGCAACTGCAATGATAAAGCCTACAGCAACAGCGGCAAAGCTTACTGCCCATAAAGCGAACCAGACCCAGAAAAGCGTTAGAAGCGGCGTGAAAAACACTGTCACATTCACAGCAATAAGCAGGGCGGCGACAACCCACATCTTTGTTTTATCAGGGTTTTTCGAAGACTCTGCTCTGTCTGTCTTCTCCCCGGTATACTGAAGGGCTATTTCTTCAGGAGAACCGAGCGAAACAGAGATCTCCGCTTCTGATTTGCCTTTTTCCAGCCCGATCCTGAAATGTTCTTCATAATCGGCAACAATATCTTCGATCTCTTTGAAAGTAAGACCCGAAAGACTGTCTCTCAATTTTGTGATAAAAAGTGCCTTGTCCATTATTTACCCCCTTGGAATAATATTGTATCAACATTTTTTGAAAAATGAATCCACTCTTCCTTTAATGTGTTAAGTACCGCTCTTCCTGCCGGTGTCAGGCAGTAATATTTTCGTGGCGGACCTCCGCTCGATTCTGCCAGATAAGTTTCACAATAACCTTCCGTCTGGAGTTTACGGAGCAGCGGATAAATGGTCCCTTCAGCTATCTCGATGTTCTGGGAAATTCTGGCAACAAGTTCATACCCGTAGCAGTCGCCTTCGGCTATAACTGAAAGTACACACATATCGAGAACCCCTTTTTTGAATTGTATGTTCATGACACCCCCTACAAGACAATACACGGTATTATATATCACACGCTACTGTGCATTGCAAGGTATTTTTTCTTTATCTGGAACTTTTTTTTCTTTCATGTATAATTTTATTCAAGTTTTTTTATATATGGAGATCAAATATGAGCTTCAGATTTCTGATCGTTCTTGTCATTGCTGTTATTTTTTCATTAGGCTGTAAAAGCAAACATTCGAACCATTCTGATGAAGATATCTTTTCCGATTCTGACAATTCAGGTGATTCAGATGTTTTTTCCGACATTGATACAATTGAAGACAGTGACGCTGTTCTCGACAACGATTTTGTTGATGATGTTGAAACGGCAGATGATGACAATGTTGTGATCTCCGATCCGGATATTGCTGAACCTGATGAAACTCTTGATGAAAATGATACAGAAACCCTTGATTCGGATATTATTGATGCTGATGCTACCGACGAAGAGATTCCCGATCCTGACACTGCTGATGAAATATCCACTGACACAGATTCTGCAGATGACATTGTCATACCTGATGAAGATACTGCAGATCCCGATGTGGTTGTTTTTGATGAAGACTATATGACAGATGATGAGATAGTCGCAAATTGTGCTGACGGAATGTGCGATATCCCTGCCGGTCAGTTCACTATGGGTTGCGCTCTTACAGACCTTGATTGTAATTCTGATGAAACGCCTAGACATTCTGTAATACTTTCATCTTACAAAATAATGAAAAACGAAGTCACTGTTTCTGAATATGAAGCCTGCGTAACTGCCGGGAACTGCAATAACAGTACCCCTACCCAGATTCATTATGCAGTATGGAGCAATACCACGAATTATATGTATTGCAACCTCGGGTCATCAAGAGAAAGCTCACAGCCGATGAACTGTGTCAGCTGGTACGGTGCAAAAGCTTATTGCGAGTGGCTTGGAATGAGACTTCCGACCGAAGCGGAGTGGGAATATGCCGCAAAGGGTAATGATGACAGGATATATCCCTGGGGTGATACTGATGCAACTTGTGATTATGCAGTCATGAAAGAAGCAGGATTTCTCGGATGCGGAACCGGAACAACATGGGTGGTAGGAAGCAAAACTGCAGGCGACAGTCCATTCGGAGCTTCAGATATGTCCGGAAATTTAAGAGAATGGTGCAACGACTCATATTCTGCAACATATTATTCAGTTTCTCCTCAGATCAATCCTCAAGGACCTGCAAGCGGCTCTTACAAAGTTCTCAGAGGCGGATCATGGTATAGAAATAAAATAGATCTAAGGGCATCAAGCCGTTATTTCAGCAGCTCGGCAGACAATCTTCTCGATAGTTTCGGATTCAGGTGTGTCGCTAAGTGATATTATCCACAGCACTTTTTATATTTTTTCCCGCTTCCGCATGGGCAAAGATCATTTCTTCCGGTCTTCGGAACTTCTCTTTTCATCTGTTCGGGAGAGACAGCTTCACCGTCCTCAAAAAGCCACTTCTTTCCTTTTTTTATGAAATGCGCTTTTTCATGATGAGCCTGTGTTATATTCTCAACAGTTGAATACGCCTTGAATTCAACTATCCCTGTAGAATCATCGGCACCACCCTTTTCAATGCTTATTATTTCGAGTCCTTTCCAGTTAGTATTTTCAGCCCATCTTTTAACAGCTTCCCGCGTCATTGCGTTGGGCTGATCAGGAGAGACAGTATTCATTATAAAATCAATCTCATGCTCAACAAATGCAGAATATCTCGCCCTCATCAACTCTTCTGCAGTTTTAGGATTTGATTTCCCTTTGACGAACAATTCACAACAATCACTGTAATTTTTTCCGCTTCCGCAATGACATGCTTTCATTTTTTCTACCTCCAGTCAAAAAACATGGCGATTATAATTTGATTTCTGTTAAAATCAATGAACTGTTTTTAACATGTAATTGAATCTTGTGTGCATTTTTTGACTTTATTCAACTTATAGCCTAATATCCATTAATATTTTACAGTAATTCGAGGATTGAATGAACTGCAACAGCAAAATAAGGTTACTTTCAAGTGAAAAGCTGGGTATAAGATCTTCCATTGAAGCGTTCATTGCTTCAAAGATCACTGTAGACTGGCAACCTTGCAAAGAACTATTCCAAGCCGTTTCAGGAGCAGTTTCAAAAGATCAGTTTGAAAATACAATTGAATATTTCATTGAAATGGAAGCTGTTGAAAAAGAGTCCGGCAGATCGACTGTTCTTGAATTCAATGAAGGTGCTGATTTCAGAGATTACACCGGTATCAATTTTAATTCCGATGAACTCAAAGAAGCTCCTGAACTTCCTATCAACTTTAAAAAGGAAATGCTTTTTTTATATTATTACGGCAGTAATATAAACTATTACAAAGTGTTGAATCTAAATGCTGAAACAGGAGAGAGTTTTCAGAAAATTTCTGAAAAATGCAATTTTTACAGAATGATAACTGCCGGCAGACACTTTGAAGGAATTGAGCTGGGAACTTATAAAACTAAAATTGAAAAAGTACGCACAATTATAAAAACAGCCTGTCAGATAGAAGAAATCAACGCTAGGGAGGATTATGACAGCTCGTTAAAATCTCAGTCAAAGTCTGATGCGACGATCTCCTTAGAAAAGCCGGCAAAAACACCTCTGAAATCTGCAGAGGAACATTTTATACTTGCAATCAGATATAATCATGAGAAAGATCTTAAAAAAGCTCTTAACGAAGTACTTATTGCGAGTCAGCTTAATCCTGAATGTTCAGATTATCTTGATCTTAAAAAAGAACTTACGGAAAAATTGAAAAGTGAAAGAACTTCTATTCTTTTCAAAGCACTTGAAAGTAATGATTCACTTCTTCTTGACGAAGCTAAGCTTGAAAAAGTTATATCGGGTATAGTTGAGTTGACAGAATCTTCGCCTCTTGCTCATTTAAGGCTGGCAAAAATAGCTCTTGAAAAAGACATGCCGGAAATGGCAGTTCAGCACGCATATGAAGCCGTTGAAAAAGATCCCGATCTTAAAAACGAAGTCGAAGATATCATAAGAATGGCAAACAGAAAAATGAAAGAACTTTATATGCTGCCTGACGAACAGAAAACCTATCAGATAAATAATAAAGATTCTGGTAGAAAAAAATAAAAATATATTTATAATCCACTCTGGTGTGTGTTTAATTTGAGGGAAAAAATGAAAGAATCTTTATTACTATGGACGCTGTTAATTATTCTTCTGACCACGGCCTGCACTGTCAACGAGGAAAACACTATTGACAACGGAAACTCTGAAACCGCTGACTGTTCTGATGACCTTACTGATGAAATTACCGATTCAGTAATTGATGAAAATGTACAGAACGATACTGAAAATAATGAAAGTGAAGTTTCTGATACAGTCGATGAAATTACAGTTCCGGATGAAGACACAAATATTGACGATACAGATAATACAGAAGCTCCCGATGAAATTATTGACGGAAGCACTCTTGATATCGAGCAGATCTACTTTCCAGGAAAAGTTATGGGTGAAGCAATACTGATAATCGGTCCCGACAAAACTTCTGTGCTTATTGACACAGCAAATGACGGACAGTCAAAGCAGATAGCCGAAGCAATAGTTCGCCGAACTGGAAAAAGCGAAATAGACTGGCTCATAGTTACACATTATCACAATGACCATATCGGCGGATTTGACAATCTTTTCGGAACCGGCGCAAGTGACAAAATAGATGTGAAAAAAGGAATTATTTACCGTGGAATGCTCGACATCGGTTCAGATATGCCAGGCGTTGAAGATTTTAACGAATTCTGCACCCTTACTTCAGGAGAACTTGCTTCCATTTCAATTCCTTTGTGTGAAGGAACAACGATGCCCTGCGGTGGAGGCAGCGGAGGTCCATGGGGAGCGTCCAGCTGCAACGGACTTTTGAAAGGTGATCTGTCCGACAGCTCTGATGATTCTCAAAACATTACATCATTCATTCCTATCGGCGGCGGTGCAAAGATCTATTTTACCCATGCAAACGGCTGGGTTGCTGCAAATGACGGCCCGGTAAAAGCTGAAGATAACGGTATTACGATCGGCTGGGGAAATACAGATGAAGAAAATGCAAGAAGTCTCGGAGCAGTATTGAAATGGGGCGGATTCAATTATGTTTTTGCAGGTGACACTCAGGGCAGAGATATAAAAATGGAGAAATTCATTGCCGGCAGAAGCGATAAACTTCTTGATATCAACGGACAGAAACTTATAGAAACAACTGGTGCCGATGCAGTTCATCTCAGTCACCACGGACTTGCATCATCCACTTCGACTGAATGGGTGGATTGGCTTTTCCCGAACGATGGAAAAAACAGAAATGCTATTGTCGGAACTTCAGGGATATATGTAACCTCTCCTGCTCAGTCTGTGCTTGACTCTCTTGCTCCGAGACTTGGAACAGGCATGGTATGGGCAAACGCAAAAGCGTGGACTTCAGGCAGCAGCCCGAAACTTTTTGTTGCAAATACAGCTGTTACGATTCATGTCGAAAATAACGGCAGTCAGTACAGGATTGTTACAGGAATTGCACCGAACGAATTCAGTTCTGAAACTTTTCAAAGCACTTCGGAATAATTTTCAGAGGAGTTGCAAAATATGTTTTTCAGAAAAAAATGGGCTTTAGTGCTTTCAGGCGGCGGAGCAAAAGGTCTTGCTCATATCGGAGTACTTAAATTCATTGATGAAATCGGTGTAAAACCTGACATGATTGCAGGAACATCTGTCGGCGCCATAATCGGCGGATTTTATGCCTGTGGCATGACAGGGCGTGAAATTGAAGATTTTATTGTGAACGATTTTGAGTTCAAACATTTTTTTGACATGAAATCTCTCCATCTGCCTGACATTTCAATTTCAAAAGCCATAGTTATCGGTGAATCACTGAAAAATCTTTTTCTTAAGCAGGGTGTTGATACCGGAGTCAAATTACATAACATAATCAGCAAGTTGACACAAGACAAGAACTTCGGAGAAGAAACAATTCCTTTTGCATGCAACTCTGTCGATCTTATAAATCACTGTCATGTTATTCACAGGAAGGGAAAAATTGCCGATGCGATTAGAGCTTCCATGTCCGTGCCTGGATTTTTTACTCCTTTTCAAATGGGTGAAATGCTTCTTGTAGATGGCGGAGTTTACAATAATCTGCCTGTTTCAATACCCAGACAACTGGGAATAAAAAATGTAATCGCTATAAATCTTAACCAGAATATCCCTGAAAATATTGAGAAATTTCAAACAGGAATGGATGTAATAATAGAAGCTCTTTTTATAAACAGCAGAATTACCGAGAAAAACCCGGCGAACATTCCGGACCTTGAAATATTTGCCAGCGATAAAAGAAGCAATATTGACCTTTCCAATCCTGAATCAGCCATAAACCACGGATATGAAAGGGCAAAAGAATCAGAAGAAGATATCATGGAAGTTGCCGTTCCGGCATATAAAAGATTTTTTAATAGAAAAAAGTGGACTTTCTCATAAAAGCGGTCGCTTTTTCTATACATCACAATAAACAAGTTGTTTAATTCTTAATTTGCATTTAAATTCAATCAGGAATATACTTGAAAGGTTTTTGTGTTTTCAATATTTCAATAATTTTCGCAACTTAGATAATCGCAGGAGAGATCACTTGAACAATAAATTCCCCATTGTCGGTATAGGCGCTTCTGCAGGAGGGCTTGAGGCATTGGAGCTGTTTTTTGAGAACATGCCCAAAGAAAGCGGCATGGCTTTTGTGGTAATTCAACATCTTGCCCCGGATTATGAAGGTATTCTCCCTGAGCTTTTGCAAAGAGTTACTCCAATGAAAGTCTTTCAGGCAAAAGACCATCTTAAAATTACGCCTGATTGCATATTTGTAATTCCTCCTAATAAAAGCATGTCTCTGCTCAATGGGTTTCTGCATTTGTTCGATCCTGTTGAATCAAGAGGACAACGACTTCCGATAGACATTTTTTTTCGTTCATTGGCTGAGGACAGACAAGAAAAAAGCATAGGAATTATTCTTTCAGGAATGGGATCGGACGGTAGTCTGGGACTTAGATCCATTAAAGAAAAAAACGGCGTTGTCGCAATACAGGATCCGGCTACTGCCAAATTTGACAGTATGCCGGTCAGTGCAATAGAAACTGTAGTTGCCGATATTGTCGCAACAGTCGAAGAACTTCCTTCTAAACTGATTGCTTTTCTGAAATATATTCCGGCGGTTAAAACAGATCTTAAAGTAGATAGTAAAAATAAAAGCAGCATTGAAAAGATCATTATTCTACTCCGCGATCATTGCGGACATGATTTTTCTTTTTATAAAAAAACCACTTTGCTTCGAAGAATTGAAAGACGCAAAGGGATTCACCGGATAGACACATTTTCTCATTATGTCCGTTTTTTACAGGAAAATCCGAAAGAAATTGAAATATTATTCAAAGAACTCCTGATTGGTGTGACAAGCTTTTTTCGTGATGCTGAGGTCTGGAAAAAGCTGAAGGAAAAAGTTCTGCCTGACCTGATGAAAGAAGCGCCTGAAGGAACTGTTATCCGGGCATGGGTAACAGCATGTTCCACCGGTGAAGAAGCATATTCTCTGGCTATAATTTTCAAAGAAATTCAGCAGAAGCTTAAAAAAAACAAAAACCTTTCGCTCCAGATATTTGCTACTGACCTCGACAGCGAAGCTATTGAAATTGCGAGAAAAGGATTCTTTTCATCAAACATTGCAGTTGATGTTTCGCCTGATCGCTTAAATCATAATTTTACCGTTGACGGTGAAGGATACAGGGTAAATCCAGCTCTCCGGGAAATGGTGGTGTTTGCTTCTCAGAATGTTATCAAAGACCCGCCTTTTACCAAGCTTGATATAATTACATGCAGAAACATGCTGATATATATGGAAACGGAATTACAGAAAAAATTGATGTCACTTTTCAACTACAGTCTTAATCCGGATGGAATTATGGTGCTTGGTATCGCCGAAACACCAGGGAATGCGAAAAACAACTTTGTCGATGTTGATACAAAACTTAGAATTTTCAAGAAATCCGGGAAAGCAAATACAATTGAATTTGTTGATTTCCCCAGTTCTTTTTCCCGCAAAAAACCGGAAACAACTGAGAAAATGGCACAAACAAAATTAGAAGACAGCACTCAGTTGCTTGCTGAACAGGCGTTGCTTCAAAGATTTGCTCCTGCCAGTGTAATGGTTAATGAAAAAGGTGACATTCTTTATATTACCGGAAAAACAGGAAAATATCTTGAGCCTGTTGCAGGAAAAGCGAACTGGAATATTCATGTAATGGCTCGCTCCGGATTGCAAAGTGAACTACCGGGTGCCTTCAGGAAAGCTAAACAGACTTTAGACCCCATAATACTGCACAACATTAAATTCGGAACAAATGGGGGAACTCAGTTTGTCGATGTCACCATTCAACGGATTGAAGCTCCCGGTTCTGCAAGATGTCTCATCATGGTTGTTTTTAACGATGTGCCGATAATTATTAAAAATGAAAATGTTCTCTCTAAAACAGGTAAAAAAAGAACATCTGAAAAACAGAAAGAGCTTGAGCTTGAGCTTCGGCGGAGTCTTGAAGACCATCAAAGTATAAGGGAAGAGATGCAGACCGCACAGGAAGAACTTAAATCCACCAATGAAGAGTTGCAGTCCACAAACGAAGAACTTCAGTCCACAAACGAGGAACTGACAACATCCAAAGAAGAAATGCAGAGTTTAAACGAGGAACTGCAGACAGTCAATGCTGAACTTCAAAGTAAAGTTGCAGACTTTATTCAAGCCGACAACGATATGAAAAACCTGCTCAACAGCACAGAAGTTGCAACACTTTTTCTGGATAGGGAATTAAACATAAGGAGATTTACCGATAATGTGATAAAAATATTTAAACTGCGGCATTCAGATGCCGGAAGACCTTTTACAGATCTTGTTTCAAATTTGCATTATCCCGAATTTGAAAATCATACGAGAATGGTGCTGAAAACTCTTACACCAATTGAAACTGCGATCACAACAACAGATAAAAGATGGTTCAATGTCAGAATAATGCCTTACCGGACAGTTGATGACAGAATTGATGGTCTGGTTATAACATTTGCCGACATTACTATTGCAAAAAATCTGGAGTTTAAGCTCAAAAAAACAAACGAAGCTCTTCTGGAGGCAAAAAAACCATGAATGATGAAAAAAACAGATCTGATTCCATGAATCTTCGACAAAAGGCTGAAACACTGCTGGGAAAGAAGTCCGATTTAAAAAAACCATCCATTTCTGAAGCCGACAATCTGAAACTCATACACGAACTTGAAGTTCATCAGATAGAGCTTGAAATGCAAAACGAAGAACTTATGTTTGCCCGGTCAGAAGCGCAGACTGCTGCTGAAAAATATACCGAGTTATACGATTTTGCTCCGATAGGATATTTTACACTTTCCCAAAATGGTGAAATTTTAGAAACAAACCTTTGCGGATCGCAAATGATAGGCAAAAACCGTTCACATTTAAAAAACAGTCAGTTTCGTTTTTTCATTTCAGATGAAACGAAGCCGGTTTTCAACCTTTTTTTTGATACTATATTTAAAGACACCGTAAAAAGAACATGCGAAGTAACCCTTTTAAACAATGATAACATTGGAACACCAGTCTATCTTCATGGAATCGCTATTGAAAACGGGAAACTCTGCTTTGTCACAATGGTTGATATATCAGAACGCAAAAGAGTTGAAGAAGGTCTTCAAAAGATCCAAAGGATTGAATCACTTGGTATTCTTGCCGGAGGGATCGCACATAATTTCAACAATCTTCTTTGCGGAATATTCGGTTATATTGATATGGCGTATGAAATTTCAAACGAAAAACAGGTGAAGAAATATCTTTCTGAAGTTTTGAGCAATATTGACCGGGCACGCGGATTGACCCAGCAGCTTCTTACATTTTCAAAAGGCGGAACTCCTGTAAAAAAACTCGATCACTTGCAGCATATTTTAAAAGAAACTGTTCAATTTGCACTAAACGGATCAAATGTTTCATGTAATTTTGATCTCTCTGATGATCTGTGGACATGCAATTTCGACAGAAATCAGGTGGAGCAGGTCATCGACAATTTAGTAATTAATGCCAGACAATCCATGCCCGCAGGCGGAACGATCCGGGTTTCAGCACAAAACCTTTCCCTTGCACAGGATGAACATCCGTCACTTTCTGCAGGCTGTTATATAAAAATATCGATTCATGACAGTGGCAACGGAATATCAAAAGAGATCTTGCCCCGCATTTTTGATCCTTATTTTACAACAAAAACCTATGGGAACGGTCTTGGACTTTCCACAAGTTATTCAATAATCAGCCGTCACAACGGATCGATCGAAGTTGAATCCGAAAAAGGAACGGGAACGGTTTTTCATATCTATCTTCCGGCTTCCAGAAATGATGTGACTTCAGGTATGGAAAAAAGCACGCCAAAATATAAAGGAACCGGTGTGATACTGATCATGGATGACGAAAATGCCATTCTGGAAGTGATCTCTGAAATGCTGATTTCTATGGGACATACCGTTATCTGCAAATCAAATGGTCGCGATGCTGTTGACTTTTTTATAGATAAAAAGAAAACAGGCCGGAAAATTGTCGGAATGATATTTGATCTTACCATTTTAAATGGTATGGGTGGAAAAGAAGCAGTTTCTGAGATAAGGAAACTTGATGCAGACATTCCGGTTTTTGTTGCAAGCGGCTATTCTGAAGATCCGGTAATGGCAAATCCAAAAGCATACGGATTCACGGCAAGCATCTGCAAACCTTTCAGACTTGCGGAACTTTTTGAAATGCTTAAAAATAATCTGCACAATAATTAAAAGTCCAGCACACTGCATCATATAGTATTAATTTATTACGAATATATAGGTAATTTAAACAATTTGTTTAATTTTTCTTGACTTTCATTTTAAACGGTATATTATCTCTTTAGTAATCGTAAAACGATATGATTAGGTTGCCTCGCTTCCAGCAGGTGCAAAAAAAATGATCCGTCACCTTGGTACACAATTTCTTTCAGTGACTCGAAAACTTAATTTTTCAATGCTTTAAAACCAGTCGCATCGTAAAATCAATTTACATATTAACATTTAAAGTTGTTCAACCAATTTAAATCAGACAACTAAAATGTTTTTTTAATAATGCAAACAAATTCAAGAAAGGAGAATTTTTATGGAAAAAATCGAAAACTATTTAAAAAAAGACAGGTCGCAAGGAACTGGGGGTGTTCCGAAAAGACTCCTTTTCCTTTTGCTTCTTCTCGTGACTCAGCTGTTTGCATGCGGACAGGTCGTCGGGTGGCCCGATTCAGACAGCACAGCTCCGACAGTCAAGTTTGTAACTCCCGCTGACAATTCGACCGGCGTTGCACTCAATGCATCGATCTCAGCTACTTTCAGCGAAGCGATAAACCCGGAAACGATCTCGATAAGCACTTTCACACTATTTAAAGGATCAATTCAGGTAACCGGTACGGTGGTCTATTCAGGCGTAACAGCAATATTCACACCCGCAACCATTCTTGATCCTGAAACCGAATATGTTGCAACTGTCACAAGCAAAGTTAAAGACCTTGCCGGAAATTTGATGACAAAAGATTTCGAGTGGAATTTTACTACAGGAAAAACTTTTGAAACCGTCCCGCCGCAAGTCATTGCAACCATTCCTCTGAAAGATGCAGTGGATGTGGTTTTTACCGCTGAAATCATTGCTGTTTTCAGTGAAGCTATGAATCCTTTGACAATTACAGCAGCCAACTTCACATTGCTTGACGGGACAACTCCTGTTGATGGCACTGTAAGCTATGTAGGTGTTACTGCAACTTTTACACCGATCGACATTCTTGATCAAAACACTCTCTATACGGCAGTCATTACTGCAGAAGTCTCAGATCTTGCAGGCAATAAAATGGCTGAAGAATATGTGTGGAGCTTTACAACAGGTTCTGTTATCCTCGATACTATCAGTCCAACAGTCATATCAACCATTCCTGATGATGGTGACATTGATGTTGAAATTGACACAAATGTTTCTGCTGTATTCAGCGAAGCGATCAACCCGCTGACTATCAATGATGAAACTTTCACACTGCAAAACGGCATTGTGATGATTGATGGTGAAATTACTAAGAGTGGTAACACTGTAACATTCAATTCAACAAACGATCTCGAACCTGGTACAGAATATACTGCCACTATAACCAATAATGTAACTGATCTTGCCGGCAATGCGATGAAAGAAAATTATGTCTGGAAATTTACAACTGCATCAGAAGCCGTACTTCCGACAATAATTTCTTCAATACCGCTGGATAAGGCGGAAAATGTTGTTCTGGACATTGATATTTCAGCAGAATTCAGCAAAGAAATGAACGATCTTACAATTACTGATCTTACATTCCTGGTGACTGATGATTTACTTGCTCCAGTTGACGGTGCGGTCGCTTATGATGCACTGACAAAGACTGCAACATTCAATCCTGACAGCGATCTTAATTCTGATACTGAATACACAGTCACCATAACAATCGGAGTTGAGAGCACAACAGGCATTGCAATGGATTTGGACTATATCTGGACTTTCACAACAGATGCAGCTCCTACTGTTATATCGACAATACCGCTTGATATGGCGGAAGATGTTGCTCTGGACACAGAAATTACAGCTGTGTTCAGTGAAGAAATGAACGGACTTACTATAACTGATCTTATTGATGTCACATTTACCGTGACAGAATCAGGAATAACACCTGTTGACGGTGTGGTCTCGTATGATGCACTGACAAAGACTGCAACATTCAATCCTGACAGCGATCTTAATTCTG
>DAOQAY010000066.1:0-14922 GCA_035354435.1 bacterium | reverse complement strand
CAGCTTTCGCGCTGAATGAAATCCATAAAGAATTTGGCAATGTCAACCATACAGGTGTCTTCGTCCATCACAACCAAACCACCTGATCCCATCATGGCGCCGGCAGCAATCAGATTCTGATAGTCGATTTCAATATCCAGATTTTCTTCAGTGATACATCCGCCTGAAGGGCCACCAATCTGAACCGATTTGAATTTTTTGTCATGTGCAATACCACCGGCAATGTCAAAAATGATTTCGCGAACGGTAGTACCCATCGGAATTTCAACAAGACCCGTATTTTTTACTTTTCCTGAAAGAGCAAATACTTTGGTACCTTTACTCTTTTCGGTACCGGTTGAACTGAACCAGTCGGCACCTTTAAGAAGGATTTCGGAAACGTTGGCATATGTTTCAACATTGTTGATACAGCTTGGTTTTCCGAACAAACCGCTTTCGGCCGGAAACGGCGGGCGCGGGCTGGGCATACCGCGGTATCCTTCGATACTGTGCATCAGAGCGGTTTCTTCGCCGCAAACAAATGCACCGGCGCCCATTTTAATTTTTATTTTGAGGTCGAATCCCGAACCCATGATGTTGTGTCCGAGCAGACCATATTCTTCAGCTTGTTTGATGGCGATTTTCAACCGTTCGATGGCCAGCGGGTATTCAGCGCGGATGTAAATATACGCAACCGAAGCGCCAACTGCATACGAACCAATGGCCAGACCTTCGAGCAGACGATGCGGGTCACCTTCAATGACAGCGCGGTCCATAAATGCGCCCGGGTCACCTTCATCGGCATTGCAGATCATGTATTTCTGATCCGAAGGGGTATTGTAAGCCAGTCTCCATTTGGTTCCGGTGGGGAATCCTCCGCCGCCGCGTCCACGAAGACCACTCTTTTCAATGGTTTCAATCACTTCTTCGCCTGTCATAGTTTTCAGCGCCTTGATAAGACCTGCATAACCGCCATTCTGGATGTATTCATCCATGCTGACAGGATTGATGATACCGCAGTTACGAAGCACCAGACGTTTCTGTTTTACAAAAAACGGATGCTCATTAATGTCTTTTATGTTATCCCACGATTTCAGGCCTTCGGTTGTAAACTGGCCAAGTACGTCATTCGCATCAACCTTGCCTGCAATGGCATTATCGAGGATTCCGTTTACTTTATCAGCCGTTACTTTAGAAAAGGCGATTCTGTTTTTTCCGGGGAGTTTAATATCTATAATCGGCTCTACAGCGCAGAAGCCGATACAACCTACTTCGATAATTTCTCCGTCAATTTTGTTGTTTTTGAAGTATTCTTCAACAGCAGCTTTGGTTTTGGCTGCACCGGCACCAAGGCCGCAAGTGCCTGCACCAATGAATACAATGGTTTTTTTGCTGTCAGCGGTCTTTTCGGGCAATGCCACCGAAATTCCCTTAGCATTGCTCTCGGCAAGGTTCTCCAGATATTTCTTGATTGAGTTATTCATGTCTGTTATTCTTTTGCGCGGTAAGTTTCAATGATTTCCTTAATCTTCTCCGTTGTCACCTTGGCAAAGAATTCGCCGTTGATGTTAATTACGGGAGCGAGGCCACATGCACCAATGCACGCAACGACTTCAATGCTGAAAAGTCCGTCTCTTGAAGTTTTTCCAGCTTTTATCCCGAGTTCTCTTTCCACTGCTTCAAGTGTATCGGCTGAACCTTTTACATGACATGCAGTACCTCTGCAAACCAATATATGGTATTTGCCTTTGGGTTCAAATCTGAACTGATTGTAGAAAGTTGCAACACCATAAATTTTACTTGAAGGCAGGTTCAGCACAGAACCTATCTCTACAACGGCTTCTTTGGATATAAAACCGATCTCACTTTGAACTTTCTGAAGAACAGGAATCAGTTTGTCCCTTCCTTCACCTTTAAATTCAGAAACGATCTTTTTGATCAATTCATTCATTGTTTTCTCCATTTTCAATACTTAAATGCTTTTTTATTTCATTAAGGAGTGTTTCAGGTCTTATAGGTTTGTCGAGAAATGCTTTTACCGGCATCCAGTCTTCATCTGGTTCAAGATCAGATGAGAAATCCATCACTTTTTTAACGCCGGACAGTATTATTACAGGAATTGATGAAGTCTTTGGATTCTGGTTTATCCGTCTTGAAAGTTCTATGCCGTCAGGAATTCCTGCACCGGCAAACATTACATCAAGAATTATAAGGTCGGGAAGGTGTTCAGATGCAAGCTCAACCACCTTGTCTGATCTGTAAGTGAATATTACGCCGAATCCGGAACTTTCAAGAAGGGTTTTAACTGAATATACCATCTGGACATCGTCGTCTGCAACAAGTATAAGTTTTTTCGAGCGAACCATTTCTGCCCCCTTTATTCGTGATTGCAGATCCATTTAAAAAATCCTTCGTCTTTTTTAGTCGTAAGATCATAACCTATTAAAAGCTCTTGGAAATTACCTGTTCCGGAAGAGAGGAATGCTGTGTCAATTGTTCTGTCGCCGATAAGTTCAAGAACTTTTGATACAGCATTGGCTCCGATCCTTCTGGTATTGAGCGTTAACCATCTGTTTTTTATGTCCGCAGTACTAAATATAAGCGGTGCGGAATATATTGAAAGGACAGAAATGCCGCCGTCATCTTTTGTAAGACTGATAGCTGTGCTGAAAAAGTTATTTATTCCTGTCGCTTCGATAACTACATCGGCTTTTCTACCGTTCAGTATTTTTGTCACTTCAGATACAGGATTACAATTCGAGCAGTCAACTGTTTCGTCAGCAATCCCTGAATCAGCGAGTTTTTTTAATCTTTTCGGGACATTGTCCACTGCAATAAGAATGGAAGGCTTGAATATTTTTGAACACATCATCGCTATACATGCCGCAGGACCGCTTCCTGTTACGACAACAGACTGTCCTTCCTTGATATTTGCGTTCAATGTCGCCTGATAGCCGGAAGCACCGATATCTCCAGCAAGGACGGCATCTTTTACCGGAATACCTTCAGGAATCAGTACTAAAGATCTGTCAGCAAATGGAACTTTTACAAATTCTGCCTGACATCCGTCGATTGAATATCCGAGAAGCCATCCGCCGTTAGTGCATTTTTCGCTTTTGCCGTTTTTGCAATTTTCACAGTGTCCACAGCTTGTTATAGGGTTGACCGCAACCTTGTCTCCTGTTTTAAATCTTTTTACTGAACTGCCTGTTTCAATTACCGTACCGCAGAATTCGTGACCGAGAATCGTTCCGGGGCAGACTTCAGGAAGCAGACCTTTTCTTATTTTTATATCCATTCCGCATATAGTGGAGTATGAAACTTTAATTATAGCGTCGGTTGAAGATACAATTCGAGGATCCCTTACATCTTTGAAAATCATTTCATCGGGACCGTTGAAAAGATACGCTTTCATAATTACCTCTAATAATCCGAAGCCGGACATATAATGCAATAATGATGCCAGAAATAATACAAGCGTGCTTATAAATTGTAACATATTGAAAATAATGGAATAAAACTTGATTAAAGTTCTAATTGCGGTCCTGTGCATAATCGGCTCCTCTGACTGTTTGCCGGACATGTCCTGCAATACATGTCACGAAATCGGACACTATTTTAATCTGTGATCGCTGGAAGATATTTTGTACCGTTTCATTTTTTCATAGAGAGTGCTTCTTGATATTCCAAGCTCAATAGCCGATTTTCTCAGATTACCTTTGTTTTTTTCAAGAATGCTGACGATATGCCTGAATTCATTGCTTTTTATAGAAAGAGTGTTGTCAAGGGATGAAAAGATCAAAACCTTTTCTCTTATGGATGACGGAAGATCGCTCTGGGTTATTGTTTCAGATTCGCACACATTTACGGCTCTTTCTATTACATTTTCAAGTTCTCTTATATTTCCCGGCCAGTCATAGGAATAAAGTGCTTCAATTGTTCTGTCATCGATAGAGAGAATCTTTTTCTGCAATTTTTCTGATATTCTGTTCTTGAAGAATTCAGTAAGAGGTTTTATATCATCTTTTCTTTCGCGGAGTGGCGGGATTGTTATCATAAGTACATTCAATCTGTAAAAAAGGTCATCCCTGAAAGTTTTTTCGCTTACTGCTTCGGCCAGATCAACATGTGTGGCGGCTATTACACGGACATTTATTTTTTTCGGGTGCTTTCCTCCGACTCTGACCACTTCTCCGTTTTCAAGGACTCTTAAAAGGTCAACCTGAGCATCAAGCGGCATATCACCGATCTCATCAAGGAAAATTGTGCCTCCATCAGCCAGTTCAAATTTTCCTGGATGTCCTTCTTTTTTAGAACCTGTGAAAGCTCCGCCTTCATACCCGAAAAGTTCACTTTCAACCAGATCTCTGGGGATTGCCCCGCAGTTTACAGCAATAAATGGAAAGTTCGATCTGCTGCTTTCATTGTGTATTGACTGTGCAAAAAGTTCTTTTCCTGTTCCGCTCTCACCGAGCAGAAGAACATTCGAACTGCTTCCTGCCGCCGCTTTTGCAAATTTTATTGTCTGTCTCAAAGTTTCACTTTCGCCGATAATATCACGAAATGTCAACTGTGCTCTTGAACCGGAAACCCTGTTCACAATATTATGAACAAGCTTATTCTCTCTTATTGTTATGACAAGCCCTTCAACTGAAAAGGAATCGTTCTTTATAACTGCAGCTGAAATATTGAATTTCTTAATATTTTCACGGAGTTTAAGCGTAGCTTCTCTTTCTTTGATGTCTTTCCCTTCAGAAATTATATGAAGAAAGTTTATTCCGCTGCGGATCACTTCATATACAGATCTTTCAAGAGGATTTTCGTTTTCAATTTCAAGAAGATATAAGGCCTGTTTATTGATAGCTTTGACAGTCTGGTTGTTGTCAATGACAATAATACCTTCATCAATAAGGTTCATCATAAGATTCTGAAGTTTAAGTATGCTCAGCTTTTCTTTCAATGAATTTTCAACTTTCATCTGCCTTTCTATTGCTCCGGCTGAAGCGGCTACCATACTTAAAGTGTGGGAGTGATTTTTATCCAGTGATGTGAAAAAAGCAAGAATTCCGGCAGTTTGACCGTCATCAGAGCGGATTATATCAGCAGAACAGTTCCATTTATGAAGAAGTTTGCAGAAATGTTCTGCAGAAGTTATCTCAAGAGGAGCGTTTACAGCCAGACATGTTCCGATGGCGTTGGTTCCAGCCTCCCGTTCTGAAAAAATCGAACCCGGAACAGGAAAACCGGGATAGTTTTCAAAGACATTTTCCCCGAGAACATGAAGTATTACGCCGTCTTTGTCAGCAAGAACTATTATTCCGCCTGAACCCGAGATAAAACCGTAAATCGTTTCCATATATGAAGATGCAACCGAAAGCAGGTGTCTGTTGAGTTCCTTTCTTGATTTTAACTGGTCGGAACTGACTGATGGAATACCGGTGTTTTCAGGATCGATGCTGTATTCTCTGCTTCTGAACCATGATTCTGCGATTACAGGTCTTATAATTGAAGCGTCAAATATACTTTCCGCTGTAAATTTCTTCCATTGGCGGAAAACTTCATGCTGCTGGATAAGAGTTAGCATTTTATCAAGAAAAAATAATTAAAAAGGTAAATCGTCTTCTTCGCCGTCGATGCTGACAGGTTCGGATACTGCAGCTCCGTCGTTTGATGCTTCAACTGACGGGTCTTTATGCTGATAGACTCTTTCAGAAGAACCGCCATCTTTGAGATCAAGAAATCTGACACTGTTTGCAATTATCTCGGTGACATATTTTTCATGTCCTTCCTTGTCCTGATATGATCTGGTTTGAATTCTTCCTTCAATGAATACGAGAGAACCTTTCTTTACATATTTTGAAACGGTCTCAGCCTGGTTGCCGAAAACAATTATTTTATGCCATTCAGTTTTTTCTTCAAAAGCATTTCCTTTTTTCACACTTTCTGAAGTTGCAACTGAAAAATTACATACTGCGATTCCTGATGCAGTGTATTTTTTTTCCGGATCCCTGCCAAGTCTGCCAAGGATCATAACCTTATTTAAACTGTTGAAAGAACTCATTTTTCCTCCGGTTATTTAATTGTTTAATCTTCTTCTTTTTCTTTATCAGGTATTTTCTCACCCAGAAGGGAGGCAATCATCATATTTGCGTTCTGATTAAGGTTTCCTTCAACACCGGGAGCCTCATTGTTAAAACGGTATTTTACATTTCCGTTAATTATCTCAAGAGTATTTTCCATAAATTTGTTGACCGGTCTGTTGAACTGTTCATCTATTATTACAATAACAATAAGTCCTATAAGAATAATGAAAAAAGCAATCAGAATAAGAGTTCCCTGTCTTGATGATACCGGACCTACAGCTTTATCAATAGAAACCAGTGTAACATAAAAAAGGTCATTTGATTCGGAAAGTGAAGGATGTTTGGAGATACTGGCATAAAAAGATTCGTTTTTAAGCCTGATAATTGTGTCGTGCCTTTTTGTTCCTTCGGAATCTACTTTTTCTATCATTTCAGCGTTTTCTATTATGAATCTTTTGAAATTCTCATGAAGTTCTGTCGGCATTGTGCTTCCGAGCAGAGTCTTTTTGTCAAAGAACCCGAAGTAAAAATCGCCTACATTTTTGTAAGTGGATTCATCAAAAAGCCCAGCAACTACATCTTTGGCTGTTTCAGAATTGATCATATCAGCAGAACAGTAGGCGCCTACTATTTTACCATTCACATGAATCGGAGCAGCCGTAACTCTATAGGTTTTATCAAATATTTTAACAATATCCCTATCAGAAACTCCCTGAAGTGCAGCAGATATAAGAATTTCCCCTGAAAAGTTTTTGTTTGACAAAGTCCCGTCAAGATTTTTTGCAACCACATTCCCGTGTCTGTCAACAACAAAAATAGCTTCATTTTTATCATATAGTTTATTGATGACATTAAGTTCAACCTGAACATCTGATTCTATTTGTTTTATTACACTTAGGTTTTCTCCGGTGACTTTTGAAAGATCGGTCGGGCTTCCTTCGATAGCTGTTTCCCATTTTTCTGTATTAAATGCGTTGACAAGTTCAGCTTTTTTCGCAAGATCTTCAACAGCTTTTATTTCAATTACGGCATCAGCTTTGTTTTTGTATTTGTAAAGAGAAACCGATTGGGAAGCTGTATTTTTTGCATAATCGTTTATGCTTTTCTTGGTGAACTGAACAAAAAGATAGTCCGCCGCCAGATAAAAAGCTCCTGTCGAAATCAGGATCAGCAGAAATAATTTAACTTTCATGTTACCTCCTTTCCAGACTGACAAGCCTGTCTTTTATGGTATAATTGTTCTGTGCAACTATTGATATCGCTTTTGAAAGCAGCCTGTGTTCTTCATCAAGTATCCGGTGCTTAAAGTCGTCAACAGTGTCAAGTTCGTGTCTTTCCACGCTTTTTTGAAGAATGATCGGTCCTCCGTCAAGTGTCTCATCAACAAAATGAACAGTGCATCCCGAAATTTTAACGCCGTAATCAAAAGCCTGTTTCTGAGCATCCACACCCTTGAATGAAGGAAGAAGCGAAGGATGAATATTTATGATTTTTCCTTTATAACGGGACATGAACGAACTGCCGATGATCTTCATGAATCCTGCAAGCACGATAAGTCCGGTATTGAAAGGTTTTACAGCATCATAAAGACGCAGTTCATAATTTTCTCTTGTTTCATCTTTCATTTTCGGGAGGATAACAGTCTGAATTCCGAGTTTCTGAGCTTTTTCTATGCCGCCGGCGTTTTTTTTATCTGAAAGCACAAAGCTTATTTCACTCACACCGTCCAGTGTTCCGTTTTGAAAATTCCTTATAACCGTTTCCATATTTGAGCCTGTTCCAGAAATGAATATTCCGATTTTCAATTGTTTCTCTCCTCTATGATTTCTATCAGCTCATTCTCTGCCGGAGTTTTTTCAGGACCTTTTCTGTCGCCGCTGAAATTATAAGGTTTTTTTTCCCCTGAATTTATTTTCCAGAAATATTTGAATTTCTGTTTTTCCAGAGGATAAAGCTTTATTTCAGGCGCTTCATAACTCAAACCGTCCTTATCGGCTTTAATTGTTACGATGCACCCTTCACCGAACACTTTGAAAAAAGCATATTCCAGATTTGTACGGCACATTATAGAGTTTTTCTCGACATGATCTGCAAGCATTTTCATTATGGAAGACTTTTTGTAGCATTCAAGTCTGCTGTCGTTCTTATCATTGACTATCAGTTCAAACTGGACAGGGCATTTTACTTTTTCATCAGTACCTTTGGTCATAAAATATACCGGAATGCCTACCGGCACTTTGCATTCCTTTTCACAATCAGGCACTTCCTTGTTTTCAAGCGACTGATAAAGCACAATATTGCTTGCGTACTGACTTATTCTGACAGTAGCTGTCGGACCCTCAACGATTTCCATGTCAGCGGCATAAAGAAGATCCGGTTTAAAGTTGACAGTAAAAGGTGCCTTTGCCTCAAGCGAAGTATAAGAAGCGGATTTAAGATCTATAAGAACGCTTCTTCTGCCCGGTTCAATTTTATAGATGGTTATGCAGTTTTCATTCAGCGGTTTAAAGTATGCACTTGGAACATTGTCGACCATGATTTTGAAATCACGGACGAAAGTTGTTGTCTCCTTGTATTTTTTAAACCCGAGTTTAGACGCAGTAGTCTCATCTTGGGTCGAAAGAATGAAAGGTGCTCCGTTTAAATTTGTGCATAACTTGAGAACTGCGGTTTTCTGCTGAGCTGAAAGCGGTTCTAAAATAAAAACTGAAAAGAAAATAATGATGAGAACTTTTCTTAAAATCAAGATCTGAACTCCAGCATAAAAACAAAATAACAAAACCATTTTAGGCTGCAATTATATTAACAGGCTCTTAATTTGTAAATAAAATTGGTTATATAATTGTATGCCTGTATAATCCCGGCTGGTAATATTGTTCATATCCGGAGGCTTTCTTGAGAAATTATTCTTTCACAACAGGTTATTTGAAAAATCCGTACACTTCAGTTCTTACTGTTGCAGGAAACACAAAAATAATAACATCATTGACGCTTGAGATGAAAACTCCGTCCCATGTCAGTTCTGATAGCGGCTGGCTGACAGCTGAATATTCACTGATGCCGGGGGCTACAAATACAAGAGCTTCAAGAGAAAGAAGCAAGATATCAGGCCGTACTGCGGAAATTCAGAGAATTATCGGCAGATCTCTCCGTATGGCGGTCAATTTGAAGAAAATGCCGGGAATCTCGATGATGATCGATTCCGATGTGCTTGAAGCTGACGGCGGAACAAGGACCGCATCCATAAACGGCGGCATGATAGCTGTTGCGCTTGCCTGCAGAAAGCTCGTAAAGGAGGGCATTGTAAAAGAAGATCCGCTTCAGAGGTGGATCGGTGCAATAAGCGGCGGAGCTGTGGATGGAAAGACCGTTATTGATCTGAATTACGAAATGGACTCAAAAGCCGATGCCGATTTTAATTTTGTATTTTGTGAAAATGGAAATATAATCGAAATTCAGGGAACTTCGGAGCGGGAGACTGTTTCCGGAGAAAGGTTTATTGAACTGCTTAACAGTTCAAGAGATTGTGTGATGCAACTTATCAGTGAAATGAAAACTTCGGCAGGATTTTAGTTATGATTATTGTATTGAAGAAGAATGTTTCGGAAGAATATCTTGATACTGTCAAAAAGACGCTTGTAGCCAACGGAATGTCCTTTGATGTTCTCCAAGGTGTCAATTTTACTCTTGTTCCGGTTGTGGGAGATCTGACCACTTCTGATATGGGTCGTTTCAGGGCTATGCCTGGTGTTGAGAAAATAATAAATGTTTCAAGGCCTTACTATCTTGTTTCAAAGGATACAAAGGAGAAAACAGTAATAGATCTCGGCAATGGTGTAATGATCGGTGAAGGGCTTTCCTTTATTTCAGGTCCGTGCAGTGTCGAAAGTTTTGACTCTCTTGACAGAATTGCTTTGTTCCTTTCCGATCTCGGAGTCAAAATTCTTCGTGGAGGCACATATAAACTCCGGACATCTCCATATTCATTTCAGGGACTTGGTGAAGAAGGCTTGAAAATACTCAGAGAAGTTTCAGATAAATACAACATGAAATGTATTTCAGAGATCGTTGATGTCAGAAATCTGGATCTGTTCATGAAATATACAGACATCATTCAGGTCGGTGCAAGAAATATGATGAATTTCTCACTTCTCAAGGAATTGGGTCGTGTTGATAAACCGATACTTCTGAAAAGATCTCTCAGTGCGAAAGTGGATGATTTCCTTTTGAGTGCCGAGTATCTTGTTTCTGAAGGCAACGAAAATGTCATTCTCTGCGAAAGGGGTATACAGTCATTTGATGATACTACCAGAAGCACGGTGAATATTGCATCGATTCCTCTGATAAAAGGTCTTTCCCACCTTCCTCTGGTTTTTGACCCTTCACACAGCATTGGTATTGCGAAACTGGTGCCGGTTGTCTCAGAGGCGGCCGTTGTTCTCGGTGTTGACGGTCTTATGATCGAAACTCACTATAATCCGACAAGCGCACTTTCGGACGGATATCAGACACTCAGTCTTCAATCGTTTGAGAAATTGTACAGCCGTATAAAAAAACTTTCCGCATTTGTAAATGAAAGAGACTGAAATAGAACAATTACGAAAAAAGCTTGATTCAATTGATGATTCAATATCGGCACTTCTGTCTGAACGGGTAGATATTGCATTAAAGATCATTGATATCAAGAAAGCAAGCGGTCTTCCGGTAGAAGATCTTAACAGAGAAAGTGAGATACTGAAAAGGGTGTCTCTGAAAAATCCAGCTGTTGCGCCTCTTTTAAAAGTTGTTTTCAGGAGAATTTTTGATTGGGTGAAAAGTCGTCATCAGTCTTAATAAAATACTCTGAAAAAATAGAGACAATTTTTCTTGTTGCCATTTCTTTCTCGATCTATTTTATCTTTAACGCACCTGCTCAAACGCTTGTAAGGAAAAATATTGCCGTCTCTGTTCCCGCTAAAGCCGGAGTCTATTTCGACGGTGAGATACAACAGGTTCAGAAAAGCCTTATTATTAAGGCAGCAAGTTCAATAAAAGCAGCTACTTACACTTATTCTGCCGGAGTTTTGTCAGAGCTTCTTGAAAAAAGAAAAGGTGAAGGGCTTGATGTGAAGGTTGTTGCCGGAAATAACAAGGATAATTCGATGCCTGGGTTTGATTTTTCAATATTCAAAACCAAGTACGGTATATATCATCCGAAATTCATGGTTATTGATTCAAAAGATGTGCTTATAAGTTCTTCAAATTTCAGCTCGGACGACCGTTCTTCAAACAGTGCTGTTCTGTTTCTCGATGTTCCACAGACGGCAGAAATTCTTGAAAATGAGATCGATAATATTTCATCTGGTGTTATTGAAAAAAGATGTTCAAAAGGGTGCGAAACAGAGATCGGTACGATATTTTTCAATCCAGGCAAAGGGTGCATGGCGATAAAAAATGAGTTGCTGAAATCGGAAAATTCAATAAAAGCGGCTGTTTATACCGTCACAACAAAAAATCCTGTCATCACAGGTCTTAAGAACAGAATAAAGAATAGAATTGGCGTTGACATGATCTTTGATGACTGGAAAGGGGATGACCGTACAATTGTGAACAAAAGGGCGTTCCAGTACCTTTCCTCGATAGGAGCCGATATAAAATATGATGAAAATCCGCAACTCGATAAAACCCTTTTTCATCATAAATTCGCAGTCATAGACCATTCAACAACCGTTTTCGGCTCAATGAACTGGACATCTTCCGGCTGTTACCGGAACAGAGAACTGATCGTCATCAGCAAAGACCCGGAAATCGCCAAAGAATTTGAAGATTTCTTTGATAATTATAAAAGATAAAGTATCAATCCGAAAAAGTGACACACGGTGCCTGCGATAACAAAGAGGTGCCAGACAAAGTGGAAAAACTTAATGTTATCAATAAGATAGAATGCTGAGCCTAGTGTATAGAAAAGTCCGCCGGCAAGTATCCACAGAAAGAGTCCAAATGGCATTACGGCCATAAGTGGTTGTATAGCTATGACGGCGAGCCATCCCATTCCGAGATATATTGAAATAGATATCCACTTGAATCTGTTGAGAAATACTGCCTGATAAACAATTCCTGCTATTGCAAATCCCCATGCCAGTCCAAACAGAGTCCATCCCCAGGCACCTTTGAGAAGAATGAGAGCGATAGGTGTGTAAGTACCTGCAATAAGGATGAATATTGCAATATGATCCATATATCTGAAAATATTTTTTGTTTTTACATGAGTGAAAGAGTGATAGAGAGTTGAAGCGGTGTAAAGTAGGATCATTGAAGTGCCGAATATCACAAAACTTAAAACTTTCAGCGCATCTCCAGTTCTTGCTGCCATTACTACTGATACCGCAAGTCCAGCTATGGAAAGAGCAGTCCCGATGCCGTGTGTGATAGAGTGTGATATTTCTTCACCTGTAGAATAGGGCTTTATAATTTTTTTTGCTGTCATTTTTTCTTTCCTGATTTGAGTTCAAAGATATCAACTGGTTCAATTGAGCCGTCAGAAGAACCGATCCATCTTACAATTCCTGATTTAATTGCTGTTTTTTTATAGTTTTTAAGGATGTTCTTTTTCAAAGGTTCCGGAATAAGTTTTTCATTAACGATAACAGTTTGATATTTCCTTTCGACAAACGAATTAAGGATCATTTCCGAAAATTCCTTTTTTCTTTCTTTATTGCGTAGCATGTCGTTTATCAGACAAGTGTGGGCTGAAGGTGTTTTTCCTGCAAGATATGCAGTATATCCGGATGGAAGCACAATAATGTCGCCTTTTGATTTCTTAACAAAATTAAGCAGTTGTTCAGAATATTTTACTATTTTCGAAGATGGTTTGTAGCGAAGCGGATTGAATGCGGCTATTGCCGACTGTATTACAATCATGATCACAAGCACGGTCAGAAGACGGTTTTTGGGAAGTGCTTTTTTTAAAAGTATTGCCGTAAATAAAGCTCCTAAGATAAAGTATGGAATAAAAACATTGTTTGCTCCGCCCACTTTGATTCTGCCCAGATAGCTTGTAAGAAATGTAGAACCGGTGAGGAAGAAATAGAACAGAGCTTCATTTTTTCTAAGTGCTTTAAATGCAAAAACAACAAAAGCTATCGTTACAAGAAAGAAAGGGAGACTTTTTTGAAAGATATCTTCAGTGAAAAAGCTCAGGAATCTTGTTGAGATCGTGCCATGATGAGCAGGCATTTCATAAGTGAGATACCAGAACCATCCGTATGTAAGCTCATTTAAAAGCATTGTCGAGAAAATCAGCATAGGAAATAGTGAAAGTGCAAAAAACAGAATATTTTTTCTGTGAATGAACACTCCTGCGGTAAAAAGCCCGGCTGCAAGCACAAGTCCGTTCTGTTTAGTCATTATTGAGAAAAACATTAGAATTCCTGAATAAAATAAAGCCCTTTTTCCTGTACAAAATCTGAGCAGATATGCCGACCACATGAAAAATGCAATTGCAAGCATGTCATTTCTTGCCAGAAAGAACCAGTTGGATGTCAGCAAATAAGTTGATGCAAAAAGTCCGCTTGCAAATATTCCAGCGGTAATTGACGAAGTCTCTTTTTTTGCCCACAGAAAAAGTGTCACAATAATTGAAAATGTAGATAACGCACTAATTATCCTGAGTATTCCTATCGAAGTTCCAAAAAGGTGACACAGTGCCGCACTCAGATAGAAATAAAGCGGCGTGTAAGGCGACGGGACAAAATTTATTGAAGGAGCGGTATATATCGGCAGTCCGCTAAGTATTCTCAGAACATGATCCATCATTGCACCTTCAATCCATTCCAGTGAATAAGGGAAAGGTATCTGATATGCTGCAATATAGAAAAGTGCCGCAAAATTGCAGATAGAAAATATCCAGACTGCGATAATCAGGAATTTTTTTGTTACTGCCAGTCTTTCCATACAGGGTCAAACCCGATTTGTTTTAAAACGGTTGATATTTGTTCCGGAGTTCTCGGATCTTCAACTTCAAACTGCTGAAGGTTATGATTCGATTCACAATATCCGCCAGGCGCTGTTGAAGACCCTGCACTTAAATTGGTGAATCCGAGAGGAATAATAGCATCTCTGAAACCGGGATATTCCCTTGTTGAAAGGCTCATTCCGGTTTCAGGGAACATCAGCCGCAAAGCGCAGACAAGCTGGACAAAATCTCTGTCACTGACATTTTTGAAAGCATCATTCACGCCGGCTGCATTTCTGATTCTGGGAAAAGAGAGGGAATATTCGCTCTGCCAGTGGTTTCTCATCAGAAAATTCAAATGATCTGCAAGACTTATCGCATCTTCGCGGAAATCGTGCAATCCAAGGAGAAAGCCTATCCCAATTTTTGAAATACCTGCTTTTGCACCTCGCACGGCAGTTTCAAGCCGCCAGTCATAATCTTTCTTTTTCCCAAATGGATGAACAGAATCATAGACAGTTCTATTGTAAGTTTCCTGATAAATGTAAAGTCCGTCAAGGTGTGCATCTTTTACAAGCGTTCTGTATGCCTCTTCTTCAAGCGGAGCTATTTCGATACTGACACATGTGAAGCCGAGATCATGCAGTTTTCGAATCATCGGAACAAGCATATCAATATCAGAACTTTCAGGATGTTCACCTGCGACAAGAAGTATGTTTTTGAAATGATTTTTTCTCAGAAAAAAAGCTTCTTTTTCAATTTCTTCGAGGGTGAGCTTTTTCCTTTCTATTTTATTTTTTGCGTTAAAACCGCAGTATATACAACCATTTATGCATCTATTGTCATAATATAACGGAATGTAGAGCGATATCGCCCTGCCGAACCTTTTTCTTGTAAGTTCCATTGATTTTTGAGCCATTTTCTTGA
>DAOQAY010000065.1:0-15096 GCA_035354435.1 bacterium | reverse complement strand
TTCAAAAAAAATTGATATAATTGTCGCTCTTAGGTATAAAATCGGGGTGATGGTGTAAGAGGTGTAATTTTTACCTTTAGGAGAGTTTGTGATGAGAAGATTATTTCTTGTTCTTATTTGTGTTTCTTTTGTAATTGCAATAACCGCATGCGGCGACAGAAAGGCCGAGCTCCAGAAAAGCCTTGACGAGACTGCAAAGATCCTTGAACAGCAGAAAGCTGCAGAGGAGGCTAAGAAAAAAGAAAAGCCTAAATTTGTAGACGAACAGGAAAAAGAGGAGTTTCCTCCGATTGTTGAAGCTGCAAAAAAAGGGGATCTTGCTGCTGTTAAATCACAGATCGCCAGTGGTGTTTCTGCTGATACAAAAGACAGCCGTGGCAGATCATCACTTTATCATGCTGTAAATGAAGGCAAAAAAGAGATAGCCAATTTTCTTATTTCAGAAGGCGCAAATGTAAATTCAAAAAGAGATGACGGTGATACTCCTTTGATGATTGCTGCAAGAAAAGGCGATGCTGAAATGGTAAAAGCCCTTATCGAAGCTAAAGCTGATGTAACTCAGGCTGACAACTTCGGAAGAAATCCTCTCATGATGGCTGCTCAGAGCGGATCAAAAGAGCTTTTTGACTTTATTCTTTCAAAAGGTGCAGATCTCAACGCTATTGATAAATATGAATCGTCACCTCTCATTTTTGCAATGAGATACGGACATATGGATCTTGCAAAATACATTCTCGGTAAAGGTGCAAAAGTATGGAAACCGAAACCTGTTACATATAGCAAGAAGCCCATTGTACTTAAAATTGAAGATAAAGTTCAGCCCGGAATGGAAAAAGTAATTGAAGACCTCGACAAGAAAGAAGTTAAGCTTCGCCAGAAAACAGAGCTTTTCTATGCAATTGAAAAAGGCGACCTTGCTCTTGTAAAACTTCTTGTTGCCAAAGGTTCTCCAGTCCTCGTAAAAGATGTTGAGCAGAGCAGAGAGAACATAATTTATGTCTATGGTCCTAATAAAGAAGAGGAAAGAGACATGCTTTTTGAAAGAGAAACCACCAGAACATCATATGACCGTGATCAGAAGAATCTTCTTCACTATGCTGCGGCAGGCGGTTATGCTGAAATAATGAAGTTTCTCATTTCAAAAGGTGCAAGACTTGAAGAAACAGATGGCGAAGATGTCAGAGGTCCGCTTTTCTATGTTGTAGGTCAGGAAATAGATCCCAAAGACCCTGAGAAAGAAAAAAGACTCGTTGAAACAGCTGCTTACATTATAGAAGAAGGAAAGAAAACATGGAAAAAACAGGTTCGTCTTTCCAAGAAAGAACTTGATAAAATCAGAAAAGAAAATGAAAGCAAACCATGGTATGAACAGAATCCTTTTGATGTTGAATGGAAAGAAGTCATTTCTCCGAAAGTTGACATTGAAGAATATGACTATGAAGGATGGCATGTTCTTGCACTTGCTGCAAAATACGGACATACTGACCTTGTTAAGCTTCTGATTGAAAAAGGTGCAAATATCAACCATAAAGAAAGAAAAATGGGGAATACCGCGCTTATTTATTCAAGAATTGGAAAATTCACAGAAATGGAAAAGTTCCTTCTTGCAAACTGTGCAAAAGAAGGTATCAATTTCGACCATGAAGAGCTTGCAAAGAAAGGCTGGAAATGCGTTAACGGTAAAGAAGTATTTGAACCAAAAACTGAAGAGCAGCCTAAAAAGTAATAGAATTAATGGGTTATTCCGAATTCGAATTTAAACTCCCCACAGACTATTCTCCAGCAGAGATCAAAAGAACAATTTCCAACATCTGTAATTCAAACGATTTTTCATTTTCGATCCTGAAAAAAAGTCTCGATGCACGAAATAAAAGCGATATCCACTGGCTTATGAGAGCCAGTGTTCAATCAGCCGCACTTTCCGGTGATATGCCGGAAATCAGGCATCTTGAGCTGCCGCCTGATGATTTCGGGAAAAAAAGAAAAATCATTATCACAGGTTGTGGTCCTGCTGGGATTTTCAGTGCACTCATTTTGCAGCGATGCGGTTTTGAAGTGACAATAATTGAAAAAGGATCAAATGTCAATTCAAGAAGTGCCGATATTGCTGAATTTGAAAAGAGTGGAATCCTTAAAAAAAACAGTGGGTACTGCTTTGGCGAAGGTGGTGCTGGAACTTTCAGTGACGGCAAACTTACCAGTCGTACAAAAACAATATCACTTGAAAAAAACTTTATATTTGAAGAACTTATCAAAGCAGGTGCTCCTGATGAAATTGCATATATGGCACATCCTCATCTTGGAAGCGATAATCTGAAAAAGATAATTCCTGCGATAATTTCCGGATTTATTTCAGAAGGCGGAACTATATATTTTGATACCGAAGTGAAAGATCTGCACAAAAAAGGAGAGCATATCACCGGGCTTGAGCTTTCTGGCGGAAAGAATGGAAAAATCGAAGGTGATAAATTCATTTTTGCAACGGGTCACAGTTCATTTGATCTTTACAGGATGCTTCTGAAAAACGGAGTCCTTTTTACTAATAAACCTTTTGCAATAGGATTCCGGGTTGAACACATTCAGGAAGAGATAAACCTTTCTCAATGGGGAAAAAAGAGTTTGTCAGGAGTGAAAGCCGCAGAATATCGGCTGACAGCGAATATTGAAGCAGGATCGGTCTTTTCGTTCTGCATGTGTCCCGGAGGCAGAGTTGTCCAGTCGGCACCATCAGAAAAAGTTTCTGTCGTGAACGGAATGTCAGATTATTCAAGGAACGGAAAATTTGCAAATAGTGCAGTTGTCACACCTTTTAAAATCGAAGAACTTACAAAACGAACTACTTCACCGTTAGAAGCTCTCGATGCTCTTGAAGATATGGAGAAAAGGTTTTTCAGTCACACCGGATCATTCAACATACCGTCAATAATGATAAAAGACCTTATAAACGGTTCGGTAAGCACAAAACTGACTGAATCGAGTTATGCATTTAAAACTGTCATTGCCGATTTCAAAGAACTTTTTCCCGATACAGTCCTTGCCAGACTTATCAGCGGACTTACAATTTTCAACAGAAAACTTCGCGGATTTGATAACGGCATCGCCATGGGACTTGAAAGCAAGACATCCGCACCTCTCAAAGCTGAAAGAACTGAAAACTTTACCACACCGCCCTATTCCAACCTCTATATCTGCGGAGAAGGAAGCGGCAACGCAGGCGGAATAATCTCAAGCGCCGCAGATGGCGTAAAAACCGCAATGGCTGTGATAACAAGCTGAATTTAATCAACATTTTGCTCTGGCATTGTTATTGCACAAAATATCAGTTTTTTTTTATACGGAGGTTCTCATGAAAATGTCACTGGCTTTGACCACTCTGGTTCTGTCATTTGTCCTTTTTTCATGTGGCGACAAGAACACAAAACCTGAAAATGCTGATGCTGATACTGATACTTATACTGATAATGACTCTGATATCAGCGATGAAGCATCTGATGTTGAAAATGACATTGACTCGACTGACAGCGAGCAGCCCGACATTGAAACAGACCCGATTGATGCCGGGCTTGATGAATCTTTTTTGGAGCCGTCAAGAGGTTTTATTTTCAAGATAGTTGCACCTCTGCTTGCTGAAAGCCCCTCCGGAAATGAATTAAAACCTGAAGAGCAGCCACTTGTTTTAAAAGGAGAGATCACTGACAAAAATGGCAACAGGGTTCTCATTTCAAGCAAGAAACACGCATATTCATCTGTTTATGAAGACTATCTGTACATCTCTGCCGGAAGCGAATATATCGATAAAACTTATTATTCAGTAAGTATTCTTCCATCATTTTCTACACTTGACTGGATGGCGGAAAATGATACAGACACTGTAAATGCAACTTTCTTCTACCTTTATATATATAGGAACGACATTGTGAATGATAAACTTTTTAGAACATGTCCCGATGCAATTCCTGATAATAAAGGAGAAAGCGAACTTCAGCTATATCTTGATGATAACCAGTGGAATTTTGATGAGAAATTCGGTCTGATGGTAAACACTTACCTCACCTTTAATAAAAAAGCTGTTGCAGACTTTTTCGGTGATGAGATGTACAAGCTCTGCTACTGCTATGATATCGGCACAGATCAATCAAAGACACAGAGAGACTGCACAATTGAAGATATGGACACAGATCCGACTTCCGCATCCAACCCCGAACCAGCAGACGGTGAAGAAAATCAGGCACTTGATATCCAATTATCATGGACAGGCAGCATTGATCCTGACGGTGGAGATGTAAAATACACACTTCTTTTCGGAACTGATAACCCGCCTGATACTGCAATATTTGAAAACAGCGATAAAACTTCATGGAAACCCGAAACTTCATTGATAAAAAACACTCAATATTTCTGGCAGGTATCGGTAAAAGATAATGAAGGAAATGTAACAAAAGGAAAAGTCTGGACTTTTAACACAAACGAAGCAGTTACTGAAACTCCGGAAAATGATTTTCTTATCGTTGTGAACGAAACACTTAACGGTAAGCTCGATGATGAATTGACCCAGTATTCTTCCGATCTTGAAAAAGATGGATATGTTCCGGCAGTCCGTTACTGGATGCCTGGAGGTGCAGAAATACTTCACAGGATCATAAAAGAAAATTATGACACCTATTCAATAAAAGGTGCCGTATTAATTGGAGATATGCCTTCAGCGAACTATGAACAGATGGCCGATTACGGTGATCCGGCCGGAATAATTTACGAAGAATTTCCGAGTGAATACTTTTTCATGGATATGGATGGCTTATGGGAAGATACCGACAATAACGGTTTATATGACAAGTATCCGGAACCATTGACAGTTGAGATATTCACATCAAGGATAACAGGAACTTATAAAGAGATCTCGGAATATCTTAAAAGAGTCCATAATTACAAAAAGAACGGTTCATTCTTTGAAACAAGGAACTTCTTTTCGTTCATTGATGACGACTGGAACAGCACTGAGGATGAAAATGGAAATGTTCAGGATCTCGATTACATGAAAAACAAGGACTGGGAACTTGGTTCAATTTACGGCGAAAACTATGAAAGAAGAGAAGACCGCGAAAATACTACAAAAACAACTTATATGGATTTTATGACAGCTGCAGGGGCAGAGTTTGTTTATCAGTGGATACACAGTGACCCGCAGAGAATATACTTTGATGACAACTTTTCACCTAACCCTTCAAATATTCTATCTATTCAGGAAATAATTGACGGTCATGTAAAAGGCAGTTTCTATAACCTGTTTGACTGCTCCATCTCAAGATATACAGAGATCGGAGGCAACATTGCATCTGAATATATCAAAGGAGAATACGGACTTGCAATAATCGGAAGCACTAAGACAGGAGGAATATTCAATCCTGAAGTAATGAACGCTTCGCTTGCAACAGGAGAAAGCTGGGGTGCCGCATATCAATTATGGGTGAATGATATATGGACAAATTATGAAAGTTATGGATTTGACAAGCCTTTTATCGACTCATGGTGGCTTGGAATGATGATACAGGGAGATCCTTCTCTGACACTGACTGATAAAAAGGCATTTGTAACAAAACAGAATCTTAAACCAAAAAAATATTCCCGCGAATTCCTTGACTGGATGAATAGCAGGATAAGGAAATAAATTTAATTTTCTAAATCGTTTTGAAACAATCTTTTATCGATATCAGCATCATTTATTAACATTTCTGTTGAATTTTTCTGTCATTTGTGTAGTGAACCTCTTGAATTGCAAGGTTTTTTTACCACGCACATTTTTCTATGCAGATATATCGCTCAATAATATCATGCAATTACATTATAACACTTGCTTTTTAATGTTGGAAATTCCTATCAATTATCATGTTTGATGTATACTTAAAAAATATTTCGATATCCTTGTTTTTTCTGTGATTAAAAAATTGTATCACTTTTTGTGTTTTTGTATTGTTTTTTTGACTCTTCAGGAATAAAAGTCAACTTTCAACAATCATGTTAACTGTCAACGGGCGAAACAAAGAAAAAGCTATGAAATTCAACAACTTCAGCAAGATGCACCGAAACATGTGCAAAAGAATTATCCTTCATTTACAGATAGTTACAATTATTCACTGGAAAATTAATGTTGAAAGATGCTATGACTACAAATAAATCACAATAATGTTGAAAATTTGTTGAAAAAAAGCAAGATTAACCCTGTAGATAATGTTTTTTTAATTTTATTTACGGAGATCCATATTGAACCCTCAATTAAGCAAATTACAATTGGAAGCGGTTAAAGCTACAGAAGGGGCTGTTCTTGTATTTGCAGGAGCCGGTTCAGGCAAGACAAGAGTAATAACACACCGCATAGCCCATATTATCAGCTCAGGAAAAGCTCAACCTTCTCAGATACTTGCAGTTACATTCACAAATAAAGCGGCTAAGGAGATGAATTCAAGGATCATAAAACTTCTTGATAAAACTGACCAGACTGAAGGGCTTACAGTCTGCACTTTTCATTCGCTTGGATTCAGAATATTGAAAGCTGAATGTAAAAAAATAGGCTATCCTGCTGATTTTACTATATATTCTCCGTATGAACAGAATGAATTGATGAAAAAAGTGATGAATGAGCAGAACATTTCAACTGAACGGTTTTCTTCAAGAACGATCCTCTCGGCTATTTCAAAAATGAAAAATAATCCCGAACTTGCCCAGAGCGTGAACTTTCTTGTGTCCAACATCCACCATTCAACTGCAAAAAAACTTATGGAACCGTACCTTCGAGCTTTAAAAAACGCAGGAGCAATGGATTTTGACGATCTTATTGTACTTCCGACAATACTTTTAAGGGAAAATGAAGAACTTCTTTTAAAATATTCAAGGAAATATAAATACATAATGGTAGATGAGTATCAGGATACAAATTCGACACAGTTCGAACTTATCAAACTTCTTTCCAGTCATTACAAAAATATATTTGTTGTTGGAGATGACGATCAGAGCATTTACAGCTGGAGAGGTGCAAAAATTGAGAATATCCTGAATTTTGACAGAGATTTCAACGGATGCACAACCATAAAAATGGAGGAGAACTACCGATCGGTCGAAGAAATAGTCAAGGCTGCTGACAGTCTGATAAAATTCAATTCCACGAGAGCTGATAAAACTTGTTTTACTTCTATCAGGTCCGGTACAGGTGAAGGAATCCGTATTGTCGAAAAGAAAGACGAAACTGTTGAGGCGGAGTATGTTGCAGCAGAGATCTCAAAATGGATGTCAGATGGTGAAAGACCCGATAATATTGCAGTAATAATAAGAGCGAACTCTCAATCCAAGCCTTTTGAACTGGCTTTCAACCGTTTTGCGATCCCTTATTCCATTATCGGCGGACAGAAATTCTTCGAAAACAAAGAGATTAAGGACATTATGGCCTACCTGAGAATACTTATAAACCCTCATGACGAAATAAGCCTGAGACGCATCATAAACTATCCATCAAGAGGCATAGGCAGCACAACGCAGGAAAAGATATTCGATACTGCTGCATCGTTGAAAATAGAACCGCTTGATCTTATTAAAAATTTTAAAGATTATTCCTCACTTTTCAAAAAAGAGCAGACTCGCTATATTGATGATTTTTCAAAGCTGTTCGAAAAACTCCATTCCCGCTTTCAGCATATGGATGCTCTCAGTTTTGCAAAAGATCTTATATCTGAGATACTTATTGAAGATGAGATAAGAAAATCTTCCGAAAGCGAAATAGTTGCAAGAATAAAGCTTGATAATGTCAGAGCGTTCATTGATGCTGTTGCGACAGATCCGGCTTCAAAAAGATACAAAACAGCAAGACCGTTCTATTCCGATTTTATAAACTCTGTCACACTTCTGGATTCAGGCGATGAAGAGACAAAGGCCAATTCAGTCAATATCATTACCGCCCACAGTGCAAAAGGGCTGGAATTCGAAAAAGTGTTTCTCATAGGATTTTACGACGGCGGAATGCCGAATCACATAGCTATCGAGGAAAATAATATAGAAGAGGAAAGAAGGCTTGCCTATGTTGCAATGACACGGGCTAAAAAACTTCTTATTATAACAATACCTAAAATTGTCAGCTTTCGCGGAAATACAAAGACCGTTATAAATTCAATGTTTTTAAAAGAAGCCGGTCTTGATACCGAACAGTACACAGGAAAACCATCAGACAACGATCCTGCAAAAATGATGGCTGCTATCTTGAAAAAACTTCGATCAGAAGACTAAATGAAATCGTCCCAGGAAGTCTTTCTTCCTTTGAGCATTTTTTTCAACTTAAGGACTGCTTTCGCTTCTATCTGACGGATTCTTTCTCTTGTCACGCCCATCTCTCTGCCAATCTCTTCAAGAGTATATGTCTCTGTTTCGCCTATACCGAATCTCATTCTGATAACCTTTTCTTCTCTCGGAGTAAGACCTGAAAAAAGATCTCTTATAATCTCAGCCATATTCTGCCTTGCAGTGTAATCCTCGGGACTGAGAGTCTTGGGATCTTCGACAAAATCCTGAAGCTGGCTGTCTTCATCTTCACCGATCGGAGTTTCAAGCGATATAGTCTCTCTTGCACTTCTCCAGACCTTTCTTATTTTCTCCTCGGGAAGATTCATGTGTTTGGCAACATCGCTTATACTGGGATCAAAGCCGAATTTATTGGTAAGCTCCTTGATCGTCTTATTGATCTTGTTCATCATTTCGATCATATGAACAGGAATTCTTATCGTTCTGCCCTGATCCGCAATGGCCCTTGTTATTGACTGACGGATCCACCATGTCGCATAGGTTGAAAATTTGTATCCTCTGTAGTATTCGAACTTATCGACCGCCTTGATCAGACCGATATTTCCTTCACAGATTATATCTTTAAAATCGAGACCTCTATTGTTATACTTCTTTGCGATGCTGACGACCAGTCTCAGATTTGCCTGAATAAGCTGATTCTTTGCAAATCTCACGGCCTCTTCAGCGTCACGGAGCATTTTTGAATTTGCATTCAGATCATCCATTGAAAGAGAAGTCTCGGCTTCGAGCTTTTTCATGCTTCTCTTTGTCTGGTTTATAAGAGCATATTTTTCGCCGATATAATCCGAGTTGTGATTTATAGTCGGGAATCTTCCTGGATTTGCAATAACTTCTCCCATCTGCTCAAAAGTCATGTTCATACTGCTTTCAATATGTTTTATGTTCCTCTGAAGCTGTTTTGCCTTCTCCTCATACTGCCTTATCTTGTCACAAAGTGAATTGATATAAAGTTTGTTGAGTCTCATCTCAAGAATCGTGTTGACCATACCCTCAAGTATTTTTACAGCTGTCTCTCTATGTTTTTTTCTTGTTTCAGCCTTTATTGAAGTTGACTCGGCCATTTTAAGAGCTTTTGCTCTTTCACGATTGGCGATCTTCAGTTTTTCAACACTTTCATTGACCATATCAATCAAAGCCTGATTTTTGTCCGAGATCTGCGGCTTTGACTCCGCAACATCCCCGCCTTCATTTTTAGCAGTTTTTGAAGAAGCTGCCTTTTTTGATGTCACCTCATCGTCATCATCGTCATCAATAACTTCCGGCTCCTCTTCTTCATCAAGATCAATCAGGTCATCGTCACCTTCAAGCTCCTCTTCCATTTCCCTGACTATTTCTTTTATATTAAGCTGTTCATTCATCACTTTGTCAGGAATACTGACGATCTCCTTGAATGTGATAAAAGCATCAAGAAGTATTCTGATTATCTCTTTTTCACCCGATTCTATCCTTTTTGCTATCTCGACCTCTCCGTCTTTAGTGAGAAGCGGAACAGCACCGATTGTCAGCATATACATCCTGAGCGGGTCCTTACGGCCTCTTTCATGGGTTCCGGCACCCTTTTTCAATATTGAAATCGCAGGCTCGACGGCTGAATCATCGTCATCGACAGCATCCATTTTGATATCGACATTGAAATCGTCAAGAATGTTAAACAGCATTTCCATATCGTCAACTGAAAAATCGGCATTTTCAGGAATAAGTCCGTCAATATCCTGAATTGAAACATCACCTGCAGAGTTCAGCACATTCTCTGCAACATTTTTCAAAGACTTGTTGGGCGCCTTACCTTCATTCTCGAACTGCTCTATTCTGGTTACAATCTTTGCATCCTGTTCATCATCTTTTTTCTTTTTGCTGACCTGACTTCTGAAATCATTCTTTCTGGAAACAACTTCTTTCTTTCTCATGAAGGGTGGCTTTCTCATTCACTACTCCTTATATCGCAATCATTAAAAACTTTTTTCAACTCTGCATTTTCCTGAAGCAGAGACGCAATTCTTTTTATTGACTCCTGACTCTTGTCAGACCCGAGTACATTTATCAGTTTCGTATTACAGCTTATCATCAAAAAAGCGTGTTCACGGCGGAAATCCCTGTCAATAAAATCAAAAGTCCTGTCTTTATATTTATCCGTCACCGTTCCACTTTCATCAAGCTTTTCAATTATATCCGTCAGATTCTCCTGCTCATGATACCTTTTCAATATCTCTTCAAAAATAAGCGCAAACTTTGATTCAAAATAAACTCCGCTGAGACTCTCAAGAGACGGAACGAACTCATTATGAAGACAGCTTATAACCGCAAGAGATCTCAGCTTCGCCTCAAACTCTCCATCAGCATCCTCGACAGGACCGTGTGAGCCTGTTTTCGCATTTTCAACAAATCTGTCGATGCTATTGTTACGGTTGAACTGCATATTTATCATATTACCTGTCTTTTTCTGAATATAAATACTGTATGTCCTCACTTTTTTTCGTGGGATATTCTTAACGATGTTCTTTATCACAACTTCAATCTTCAGCTTTTCTTCCAGATTATCCGTACCGTTATATCTTTCGAGCTGTTCATCTATCATTTCCTGAAAAAGAGGCTGAGCCTTTTCGATCAGTATTTTAACTTTTTCCACACCGCCTTCTTTCAGGAGAAGCGAATCCGGATCATCACCCTCATCTTTTATGAATGCTACTCTGAGATCTATATCATCAGGTATTTCAAGGGTTGTAATCCTTCTTGCCGCTTTTCGCCCAGCTTCATCACCATCAAGAAAGACAACAACAGGTTTTCTAAACTTTGCAAGCGTCCTCAGATGTGACTCGGAAATTGCAGTACCGAGTGCCGCCACAGCAGTTCTAAATCCGCTTGAATGCATTGCAATAACATCAAAATAACCTTCACAAAGAACAATATAAGGAAAATCTCTCAAGCCTTCTCTGACAAAATCAATACCGAAAAGATGTTCCTTTTTGTTAAACACAACCGTATCGGGAGAATTAATATATTTAGGACCTTCACCGCTTAACAGCCTTCCGCCGAATCCGATGACATTCTTGTTATAAACGATCGGTATCATGATCCTGTTATAGAAGAAACTCGATGGTCTCGAATAATTATCAAGCCTGATAAGCCCTGCACGCATAAGCGAATTCATATTTATTCCATTTTCTGCCATCCGGGCCACAAAACTCTCGCTCGAACCGACAGATCCCACACCGAATCTTTTGATCATCTCGTCTTTAACGCTTCTTTTATTCAAATAGTTTTTTGACACTTCATCATCCGAAAGATTTTTTATGAAAACTTTCGCCGCTATTTTGTTCACATTGAAAATTTCAGCCCTCTCAGTCTCAAGCTCATCATTTATCTCAGGAACCTCGCTTACTAATTCAGGCATATGAAAATCATCAGCAAGCTTTTTTAAAGCTTCACTGAATGAAAGTCCTTCCTTCTGGATAAGGAATGTTATTGCATTTCCTGAAGCCTGACATCCGAAACAATAAAAGAAATTTTCGACTGTATTCACATGGAAAGACGGGGTTTTCTCCTTATGAAAAGGACACAGACCTTTGTATCCTTTTGATGTCGGCTCCAATTTAACATAGTTCGAGATCACTTTGTCAAGAGGAATGCGCTCTGATACGAGCCTGTTGACTTCGGAAAATGCCAACCCGAAACCCCAAAAAATTTCCTGCGCAATGATACACAAACATATTTATAAATCAAATATAATAAGGAGTTTGTAGAAACTTGCCTTTTGAACCTCATCAAATATTATTTCATCTGTTTAAATGCGGTGATCAAATGAAAGGTGCCGATATTCAGAAAAAGCTCAAAGAATGGGCAGTAAAACTTGTTACACAGAATTCTTCTCCGCACGAACTTGCCTTCGGTCTTGCCGCCGGTGTATTTGTCGGAGCACTGCCCATAATGGGAATTCAGATGATCGTTGTGCTTTTCCTTTTGATACCTTTTAAAAATGTGAACCGCTTTGCCGCAGCATCAGGAGTGTGGTATACGAACCCTGTTACTTTCATTCCTATCTACGCTTTCACCTACTGGGTCGGAACTCTTTTCTACCACTCAGATGATGTGCTTAACTATGCGGCATTTGCAACAGCATTTCAGGGTCGTGACACGCTAACCGGGTTTTTTAATTTACTAAAAGAAAAACAGGGATTTTTTCTTGACCTTTTTATATGCACATGGATCGGAGGTTTTATTGTCGGAGTTATCCTTGCCATACCGACTTACTATATTACAAAAAGAGCTGTCGAAAAATATCGAAACTTCAAAAATCCATCTTCTAACAAGGCTGAGTAAGCACTAAAAAAACCTTTAAGTATTTAAAAACATTCATGTCGCATCAAAATTCAAACAAGTCGTTCAACAGCTTGCAAGGCATTGTTTTTGTTGATATTTTTAGCGCCAGAACCTTTGAAACCCTGTACTGGCTTGGAAAAAATGATTTTTTTTCTGAAAAAGAGTTGACAATTCATTTCAGTATCATACAATGAACCGTCCCTTTTATAAACTTTTTAAGAACGGAGAAAGTAATGGTTAAAAAGAAAGTGACACTTGTTGCAACAACAAAAACAAACTTTATTAAGACATTGAAGGAAAATGTTGAAGTTTCTCTTACCAATGATCAGGCAAAAGAAATTTACAATGTTTTCACGGCAATTCTTAAGGACACAATCACCGCAGAGAAGAAAATCAACCTTAATGGCGTTGGAACTTTCAAAGTTAACAACAGAAAGGCTCGCAACGGTATCAATCCTAAGACACGCGCAGTAATCAAAATTAAAGCTTCGAAGACAGTTGGTTTCAAACCGGCGCCTTCATTCAAAAAAGAACTTTAATTTAAACTTTTCAAAAGCTTCGACCCTTCCTCCGGGAAGGGTTTTTTTTACACTCTGACTTCTGCTGTTTAATGCTATACTTTTGTTTTTCTTGCAAAAACCGCTCACATATCTATAATTTCTACTTTAAATATCGTCTGTATTTAAAAGGGAGTATATGGTTAAGAATTACGAAAGAATTGAATCTATTTTCAAAGTTCTTTCTGACAGAATATTTATAATTGATAAAAATGGGCTCTTCACAGGTTTTGTCCAGTCTGCGAACCTGACCTATCTTATTCAACCCGATAAAATTATCGGATCATCCATTTTTGATATTTTCAGTAAAGATGAAGCGTCAAAACATATTGCTATTTTCAGAAAAACAATTGAAACTGGAATCGACAATGTTTTTGAATACAGCATGACTGAAAATGGAAAAACCTTTTTTTATGAAGCTGTCATTTCAAAATTGAATGACTCAGAAGTCATATCTATTGTAAGAGATATAACAAAAAGAGTCTGTACCGAGACAGCTCTTAGAAAAAACGAAAAAAAATTTCGTGATTTTGTCGACCTTCTTCCAGAGGCACTTTTTGAAGCTGATATAAATATGATTTATACTTATGCCAATAAAAAATCATTTGAATTTTTTGGATATAATCAGGATGACTTTGATAAAGGTATCAACTGTCTAGATCTTATAATCCCATCAGAAAGAGAAACCGTTAAAAAAAATGTTATGAAAAAAATCTATGGAGAATCTGAAACACATAGTGAATATACCGGACTCAGGAAAGATGGATCGACTTTTCCTATCCTTATTCATTCCAGTCTGCTTTTTGAAGATGGAAAACCTTCCGGTATCAGAGGAATAGTTGTTGATATGACTATCCAGAAAAAAATTGATGAATCTGTTTTTCAGGCACAAAAACTTGAATCTATCGGGTTTCTTGCAGGAGGCATCGCTCACGATTTCAACAACCTGATTCTTGGTCTTTTCGGCTCTGTCGAAATTGCAAAAAACGAACTTGAAAACAACAATTTAGAAGCCGCAAAAAATGCACTGACAAACTCTATGACAGCTTTTAATAGAGCAAAAGACCTTACACATCAGCTTTTGACTTTTGCAAAAGGAGGTATTCCCAACAAAAAAATAGGCGATATAAGGAAAACCTTACAGGAAGCCGTTGCATTTTCTCTCAGCGGTTCGAATATAACTTCCAAATTTGAAATTGAAGAAAACATTCCTATGTGTAATTTTGATCCGAATCAGATAAGTCAGGTAATTGAAAATATTGTTATTAACGCGAAACAGGCCATGTCAGATAGAGGAACAATATTTATCAATGTAAAAAGTGTGTCGACCGGAAAAAATCCAAATGAGTTTTTCTATCCGGGGGAATATCTGAAAATATCGATTAAAGATAATGGCATAGGTATTCCTGAAGAATACAGAAAAAAGATATTTGATCCTTTTTTCACAACTAAAAAAAGCGGAAGCGGACTCGGTCTCGCAACATCATGGTCAATAATCAAAAGGCATAATGGAATACTTGATCTTGAATCCGAACTGGGAAAAGGCTCAACTTTCCACATATATCTTCCTGTAAGCAATGAAGCAATAAATATGGAAGTTGAAAAAAAACCGGAGGCGATTATGAACCATGGCAGAATACTTTTAATGGATGATGAATTTCTGATCAGAGAAGTCGCCGGAAAAATGCTTTCCGATGCCGGATTTGTTGTCGAAAAAGCTGTAAGCGGAGAAGAAGCTGTTGAGTTTTATATGAAAGCGATGGAAACCGGTCAAAAGTTTGATGCGGTAATACTTGATCTTACAGTTCCTGGAGGCATGGGCGGCAAGGAAACAGTTGAACAGCTTCTTAATATTGATCCTGAAGTCGTTGCCATAGCATCA
>DAOQAY010000064.1:0-15302 GCA_035354435.1 bacterium | reverse complement strand
CTATAAATTATAAAGTTTTCTTAAAAACTGAAGGCCGGGGTGACTGCAACACACAAACGATCCGCTGCCGCTGCTTCCTTTCGGACCTGACGGAGTTCACGGTGTCTGTTGTACAGATCCCGGCCATAAATAAAAAATGGCGGAGAGGGTGGGGTTCGAACCCACGGTAGGTGTTACCCTACACACAATTTCCAATCGTGCTCCTTCGGCCTCTCGGACACCTCTCCTTATATTCAGGAAAAAGTTAATAATGGCGGAGAGATAGGGATTTGAACCCCAGGCACCCCGTAAAGAGCGCACCTGATTTCGAGTCAGGCTCCTTCGACCACTCGGACATCTCTCCGCTCAACAATCAAGAGAATGTTCCGGTCCGGACTTTGAGTTCTTCTGACGATTTCTGATCTCTTTAAAAAAACCAGTAAGTATCGAAGAACATTCGTCGACCAGAACTCCTTCAACTATCTCCACCTGATGGTTGAGCCTGCTGTCTTCGAGAAGGTTGTAAAGAGATCTCACCGCTCCCGCTTTCGGGTCTCTTGCGCCGTAGATCAGTTTCTTTATTCTAGACTGGATGATGGCTCCGCAGCACATTATGCACGGCTCAAGTGTGACATAAAGCTCACACTCTTCGAGCCTCCAGCTCCCAAGACATGCAGATGCTTCAACGATCGCCTCAATTTCTGCGTGAGATAAAGGCGAATTAGTTGATTCTCTCCGATTGTAACCTTTTCCGATTATCTGATTATCAAGGACCACTACAGCGCCGACCGGAACTTCTTCCAGTTCTCTTGCCAGACCGGCAAGTTTCAGCGCCTCTTCCATATAAAAGATTTCTTTTTCCATTTCATTGAATTGTGGTATGCCCAAGAGGATTCGAACCTCTAACCTTCTGGTCCGTAGCCAGACGCTCTATCCAGTTGAACTATGGGCACACGCTCAAAAAAAGTGGCGGAGAAGGAGGGATTCGAACCCTCGGTAGGGGTTTAAGCCCTACACCCGCTTAGCAGGCGAGCTCCTTCGGCCTCTCGGACACCTCTCCGCAAACAATAAAAATAATGGCGGAGGAGGTAGGATTCGAACCCACGGACACTTGCGCGTCAACGGTTTTCAAGACCGCCGCCTTCGACCACTCGGCCACTCCTCCGCATTATTAATATGCATACTCAATTGTAAAAAGAGCAAAGCAGAGATATAATGTTTAAAATTCCCCGGTTGTCAATAATTTTTCCAAATAAAAGTTGCTTTGAATTCCCCGATAAATATAGTTTCTCTGTTGACAACTGTTCAAAAAGAGAGGTTTCGTGCAGGACAATTTTAAAATAAGCTGGAAAATACTTTTTCTGGTAACTTTTTGTGTAATGACAGGAGCTTTTATAAGACTGATGTTTGTTCAGAAAGAACTCACTGAATTAAAGTCAATTCCGCCTGTTCAATGTCCGGTCGTTGAAAACAAGCCTTCTGCAGCATGCGGAGTGGATCTTGCTGAAACACCGGATGCACTTCCCGGCGAAAAAACGGCGGAAGTAAATAGTCAGGCACCAAATGACATGACCGGAAAAGTTGAAACCAAAGGGGGGTATTTTTCTTTTTCAGTTCCTGTAACTGCAAGTTTTTACAACACATTTGAAGATAGTAAGGTCATTTCGGAACTTGCTGTTAAAACAGGCAATAAACGACTTGGCGAACTGCTTTCTGCTCATGTTTCAAGAAATCTTGTGTTTCTGCTTGACATGCGGAAAGATGTTTATCCGGGAGACAAAATCAGTGTAGTTTTTAAAACTGTCACCGATGAAGAAAGAAGAACTAGACCCGACAATCCGGATGAAATTGAGATCATTGCGATGAAATATAAATCGGTCAGATTGGCTAAAGATTTCAGTTTTTACTCATTCAAGCCGACAGGCAGAACTTTTTCGGCATTTTATGATGCATCAGGTCAGTCTGTTGAAAAACATCTTAAAAATTCGCCGCTTAAAGAATATATTCAGATAACATCGCTTCTTAAGGACCGCAGCCCCAAACATGACGGAATTGATTTTAAAACGCCTGTCGGAACTCCTGTTTACGCCCCATATTCCGGAAAAGTTATCAGAACCAACTGGAAGACAAGATTTAACGGTACTTCAATGTCTGCTGAACTTAATACAAACCCGAGAACTTATATGGTGATGCTGCATCTTGATAAACTTTATGTCAAGGACGGACAGAGCTTTAAAGCTGGCGATCATATCGCGGATTCAGGCAATTCGGGCCGTTCTTATGCGCCGCATCTTCATTATCAGCTTCAGAAGGAACCGGGAAAGACCAGAGCTATTATCGACCCGTTGAAATATCACGAAACTTTCAGGCTTGAGATAAAAGATTCCGACAAACCGGCTTTTGAAGCAAGAAAGAAAGAGCTTGATTCTTTAATGAAATAAATTACCGTTTTTGCATAACGCAATTTGCGTAATTGCTGGAAAATCTATAACAAGCTGAATGATTTGACAAATTCAAGCATTGAAGTATTATTCTTTTTGCGTAACGCAATTTGCATAATGGAGATGCGTCATGAGAAATCCGTTTTCTTTCGGTGTTGCTGTAACGGGAGAATCATTTTGTAACAGAACACAGGAAATGATTGATTTGAGAAAAGCCATAGACAGTTCAAGAAAGCTTTTCATTTATGGAGAAAGAAGGCTGGGGAAAACATCGCTGCTTAAAAAAGTAGTTTTTTCCTTGCCTCAAGACGAGTATATTTCCGTGTATATCGATGTGTGGAAGTGTATCACTGAAGATGATTTTACCCGTTCCTGTGCTAGTGCTTTCACTATGGCTTATGAAACGGGAACAGACAAAATTCTTCAAATGGCAAAGAATCTTTTCGGTTCGTTTTCACCTTCTGTCACAATTGATAGTGAAGGAAAACCGGTTCTTACTTTCGGAATGATCCCCAAAACATTGAAAAATACTGCTCTGGAAGAAGTTCTTTCAATTCCGGCGAAAATAGCTGACAAATATCCTGAAAAACAAGTGGTTGTAATATTTGATGAATTCCCGCAGATTAGATCTTTTGAAAGCGATCGGGCAGAAAGAGTTTTAAGAAGTGTGATTCAAAATCATGAAGATATTGCATATTTTTTCTGTGGCAGCAGAAAGCATATTATCCGTGAAATGTTTACAAACAAATCAAGCCCGCTTTATCGCAGTGCAGCACATTATCCGATAGGTTATATTTCTCTTGATCATTGGAACCCGTTTATTAAAAACCAGTTCTCAAATGGCGGAAAATCAATAACAGACCAATGTGTTGCAGAAATATTCAAAAAAACTGAAGGACATCCTTTTTATACACAGATGTTGTGCAGTTTGTGTTTTGAGCTTTGTGAAAAAAATGAAATAGCGGAGTCGTCAATTGTTGAAGAAGCTCTTGAAATTCTTATGCAAAGAGAACAGCATGCTTTTATGAGTGAGTGGGAAAATCTTTCTGCAAGTGACAAAAAACTCATGCTGGCGTTTGCAAAGGAAAAGCAGATAATTTCGCCATATTCTTCAGTAATAATAGAAAAATACGGGCTTCCTGCTGCTTCAACCGTTCAGAGAATTATCAAAAAACTTATGGAAAAAGATATAATTGATTTCAATGAAGAAGGTGGATATTTTATTGTAGACAAGTTTTTAAGCGCCTGGATTTTAAAAAAGCAATCAGCTTGATATCAAAGTGAAAATTATTTAGGTCTGAATTTAAGAGCCAGCCCAAGAAGAAATTTCTTCATCATCTGATCCTGACATTCTTTATAGTGCGGATGCCCTTTTTTCCTGAAAAGTGCTGTGATTTGCGGTTTTGTGATCGGAAATTCGGCAAGGGCGAATATCTCAAGAAGATCGTCTTCTTCAAGTTGAAGCGCGATCCTTAATTTTTTTAACACATCATTATTACTTGCCATTTTTCTCACCTCTTCTGTCAAGTATCAATCCGTCGAGGAACTTGAGAAGCTCTTCATTTGAAAGTTTTCTGTATCCGGGATCTTCTTCATTGCCGAAAGCGGCGGCGAGTTCCAGACGGGACATTTCGACCCCAGCACTTTTGAACATTTTTACCATTGCCGAGTCTTTCAGATCAAGTGCATACCGCACTTTTTTCAAAATGTCGTTGTTGTCCATGCAAATTTCCTCAGTCAGTCTCAAAAACACCAAACGATAACCGATTGACAGCAAAATGCAAGGAGACCTCATTTCTTGATCAAAATCATTGACGGAATCATTTTAGAGAAATAAACTCAACCAATTGATCTATTGAAATTAAAATTCGAGGTTTTATGAAAAAGCTGATTTCTGTATTTCTGTTTGTTCTGTTTCTTGCAGGGAATCTTTATTGCGAAGAAAAAACGGCTGAAAATAAGTCGGAAGTAAAAAAAACGGAAGAATCCAAAAAAGAAAAAGATAAACCTCCTACAACCGCTGAGAAGGTGTTTTTCTGTGCAAAAGGATATAACGGTCCTGCATTTTTAGGCTGGTGTAAAGACGGCAATTATTACGGACCGGTTCATATGGGAAGCATCGGTGTGGCATTTACCGGTGATTTTTATGGTATAAGTCAGGTTAGCGGATTCCTTTCGGTAACAGAGCGCTTTTACGGAATAGCTCAAATCAGCGGAATATTTTCAGCTTCGATGAAAAGATTTTATGGTTTCGCCCAGATCGGCGGATTGCTTACCATAGCAGAAAATTTTACTGGTGGCTTTCAATTTGGAGGACTGATTTCTGGTGGAGATAATTTTTATGGTATTATTCAGTTGGGTGGACTAATTTCTGTTTCTTTTGAAAATTTTAGAGGTGCAATTCAAATAGGAAGTGTGCTTTCTATTTCAAACAGCTTCAAAGGAGCTTTTCAGGTAGGTTTATTATCTATGTCCGGATTTGCTTTTACAACGCCTTTTTTATCTATAGAAAATCAGGAAAAATTTGTAAAAGACAATAATAAGGAATTTCATGGTTTTTATGGAGCATTTCAAATTGGTGTACTTTTAAGCGGAGCATCGACATTCAAGGGAATTTCCCAGATCGGAGCATACAATACCTCGTTGCAGCATTACGGCGGTCAGATCGGGATTGTTAATAGATCAAAAGTTGTAAGAGGTGTGCAGATCGGAGTTGTCAATTACACCGAAAAACTGTACGGACTGCAAATAGGCTTGGTGAATATCGCTCAAAATGGATTCCTTCCGTACACAACTATTCTTAATATCGGGTGGTAACGATTTTTATTGACCTGTGTGGATGGTTTTTTGAATTTCAATTACTTTTTCGAGCGGAAGACCGGTTATTTGAATAACGAATTCTATCGGTGCGCCGGCAAGCAAAGCTTTTTTGCAGGTTTCTACTGCATTTTTTAAAGCCCCTTCCTGAATCATTCTGTCATAAAGCGAAACCATTTTAACCTCGGATTTCCGGTTAATACTCAAATCATTGCTGATTATACTCATGAATTCCTCCGTTTCAAGGTCGCTGATTTTAAAAAAATAAAACATAAATTGTTCCGCTTCTTTTTCATTGTCCAAAATTCCGGATTGAGCAATTATTTCAAGCAGATCTTTAACTTCATTCCTGCTTTTGATGAATGCTCTTTTTAACATTTCAAGTGAAAGCCGGAGTCTTATGGAATCGCTGAAATATTTAACACTTTTTTCAATACCGAAATCAGCTGTGTCAAAAAGCAAATACGGAATATTTATCATAAATTTCCTAAGTTCCAGATTATCAGTAAGAAACTCGCTGAGTTTTCGCAACTTCCATCTGGTCTCACCGTGGTAAAAAATGAAAGGAATAATTATTCTAGGCTTCTTTTTTTCTTTGAGATCTTTTTCCCATATTGTCAGCATATAACGCAATATTTGAAAAAGAATTTTATCGTCATATGCAGATTTGTGTTCAAAAAGAAAATAAATATCAACGGGTTCGTTGCTTTCTGTCAAGCTTGTTTTAACAACCAGATCTGAAATATTTTTATGAAGTTTTGTATCAATTTGTGTTTCTTTTATATATTCGATACTGCCAACATCAATCAAGTCGAGGAGTTTTTGAGGAAGAGTGCTTTTGAGAAAAGGCCTCATTGTTTCAACATTTCCGAAAGTGTTCAAAAAAAACTGTTCATGCGGGTTGTGTTTCTTCATTTTGCTCTCCAAGCTTCTGATATTTAAATGAATCGACTTGAATTGTCAAATATAAAATAAAATAATTTGACTGCAAACAAAAAACAAAATGTTTCGTTTAATCAAAATCATTGACGGAACTTGTGTTTGGAAATAAACTTAAGACATATTTGTGCGGGTTGCGGAGAAATTAAAATGTCAAAAAAGTTTTTAATGTTGATTTTATTTTCGCTGATTTTTGCTGTTTCATGCAGTAAAGATAAAAATGAAAACATTTATCCTGTGTCTGATAAAGATGTTTTTACAACTGATAAAGATTCAGATTCAACGATCCTGCCTGACGAAAGTTATGATCCTGATATTATTGTGAACGATCCTGACAATTCCTTGCCTGATGACGAAAAGGCAGACAATGACGGCGATTCCGAACAACCCGATATTGCTGAAATTGACAATGATATCAGCGATATGGATGCTGATGAAGTTGCCGATACCGATATTCCTGAAATGTGCTTTGAGAAGATTTGTGTGAGTCACGATGAATGCAGTATAGAGAACGGAATTTGCGGCGGTTTTGTTGAAAATGAAGAATATGTCTGTTCCCCCGATATCACCGATTTTGGTTATCAGGGTGGCGGAACCTGTGCGGAAGTGAACTGTTCGGTCGATTCGGACTGCCGTGAAGATCTCGGATATATCTGTGTTCTGTTCGGGCTTTCATCGCCTGATTTCAATGATGCGGAATCGGTATGTGCAAAATCAGTAATAGGTGAAGCGTGTTCCGAAGAAGGGAAAAAGATCTGTCAGTTCGGCAAAAATATTGCAATAGAATGTATAGAAGGTTTCTGGGTTCCCGACTACTGCGAAGACGGTTTTGTTTGCGAAAACGGTGACTGTATTCCAGAAGAATCCGATAGTGACGAAAATCCCGATGCAGACTCCGTTGTTGCTGTGGAAATATGTGATAATATTGACAATAACGGCATTGATGGAATTGATGAAGGCTGTGACAAAGATGGTGACGGCTGGTGTGATATAAATATGACAGTTTATGGAAGTCCCGCTGTCTGTCCCAACGGAACTCTTGACTGCAATGACGGCAATTCAAGCATATATCCAGGTTCAAAAATACATAGCGAAGGTGTTGATTATGATTGTGACAATCGCAAGGAGTATCAGGCTGTTATGGTGCTGAGCGTTGATGATGAACTTGTAGAGCTCTGTGCCAACGGCAGACAGTTTGACAAAGCGACGGAATTCGGCGCAAATTACAATAGATGGCCGTATGCCGATAGTTATACCGGAGAGAAACTTATTCTTGAATCAGGCATAAATGTTATCGGAGTTCACGGCAAAGATACAGGTCTTGCAATTTCAGCATTTGTCGGAACTATCAGTGTAAACGGGCAGTTAATCGTTTCTGACGGTGTTCTTCCTCCAAGTGATGGACAACCTTACATACCGGGAGATCCGGAATGGACTGCAGCTCAGTGGAGATATTTTCCTGAGGCTGTTCCTACACCAAATGCAGACTGGTGCGACAAATGGTTTGATGACAGTGACTGGGGTCCTGCGATTAAAGCTGGAAAAACAGGCACGGCATCTACAGTTTGGGGAAATCTCGGAACAAATCCATGGTATGGCGGAGCATGCGGATTGAGCCAGTCTGGAAGATGTCCGACAGTTTTTGAATCATATTATGTTGACGGAACAATCGGAAATGAACCGAAATGGATCTGGGATTACAACCCGACACAACTTGCCGATGCATGGCTTCGAATTAAGATAACGCTGCCATAGATGATGGAGAATAAAATGAATAAAATTATATTGTTATCCATCACGGTTGTTGTTCTTATAGCTGTTTCATGCGAAAATAAAAAAGAATCCCCGTCAAACAATCCAGACAGTGAAACAAATACCGATAACGAATACGAAGACACCGACGATGTACTCCCGATCGATGACAAAGATTCTGAAATAACTGATGAAGCTGACAATGAAGAAGATTTTGACAATATTGAAAATGATAATGATAACGATACGATTATTCCGCCGGATAAAGATTCTGACGGTGACGGAATTCCCGATGTAGTTGAAATGCCGAACGGTGTTCCGGTTGATACTGATGAAGATGGAACTCCGGATTATCTTGATACGGAAAGTGACGGTGACGGTATTCCTGACAGTTTTGAATGCAAATCACTTCCATGCAGAGATTCCGATTCTGACGGGACAGCTGACTACAGAGATACCGACAGTGATGATGATGGAATACTTGACAGTGTGGAGGCAGGGATCAATCCTGAAAATCCGGTTGACAGTGACGATGACGGGGTGAATGATTATTTTGATGCCGACTCTGATAATGACGGAGTTAAGGATCTTTATGAAACTGCAAAAGATTCTGACGGTGACAAAACTCCCAATTATCTTGACCTTGATTCTGATGATGACGGAATTCCGGATTGTATAGAAAAGTACGGGATTTTATTCAGAGATACGGACAAAGACGGTTATCCTGACTGCAAAGCTCCTCACGATTATTCAACTCCTCCGGCAGATACAGATGGAGACAAAGCATACGATTTTATTGATATGGATAGTGACGGTGACGGTCTGAGCGATTCAGATGAAGTGATCTGTCCCAATCTGAAAAAAGACAGCAGAGTTTACAGCGATGTTGACGGTGACGGGTTCAGCGATCTTGCCGAAGTTGCGGTCGGTTCAAAAATATGTGATAAAAATCAGGGCGTTACCGATATTGAAGGGATCAATTTCTATTTTGAACTTCCTTATGGAAAACCTGAAAAAACAGATACTTTGACCTTTTCGCCGTCAGTACAGAAAGCCGATATTTTCTTCAGTATTGATACCACCGGTTCAATGGATGGAGAGCTTTACAATCTCAAACACACACTTTCCAGCATTATAATTCCTCAGACCAGAGCGAAAATTACCGACAGTGCATATGGTGTTGCCCAGTTCAGAGATGAGACGGAGCCCTCGCTTATCCAGAATAATCCTTCAACAAACACAATGACAGCGCAGATTTCGGTTAACAATCTTGTTGCTGAATACGGTGGTGACGGGCCTGAAGCGGGTTATTTTTCACTATATAATATGGCGGTGAACGGAATTTTCAGAAGCGGTTCAATACCGATAGCAATCCACATAACCGATGCAGTTTCTCACGAAAGGGGTGCGTCAAAAACTGATACTATTTCGGCACTTACAGCAAAAGGGATAAAAACGATAACAGTATTTTCCCTTGGCGGTTATGACGGTGTGAATGCACAGACCCAGCTCAATGAACTTTCAAGCTCGACGGGTGCAGTGGTCCCTGAATGTGCCGGAGCAGGAAGAACCACACTTTTTTACAGTATTGCCGCAGACGGCTCGGGACTCGATACAGCAGTTGTAAACGGAATTGATGCACTTGTAAAATATGCTGTTTTTGATGTTTATTCGTTAGCGGCTGATGACAATAATTCTTCGACAATTGACACTTCATGTTTCCTGAAAAAAGTGGAAGCCATTGAATTTATTGCGCCTCCTGGTGATACCTGTGCTCCTGTCGCCCAGATCGCAAAACTCAACGGATCTGTTTATGACAACGGATTTACAAACTTTGTGACTGGCACTTCAAATCCGGAAGTTACCGGAACTACTTTGAAATTTACGGTCCATGCTCAAAACGACACCTGCGTCAAACAGACCGATCATGCTCAGGCTTTCACAGCAGTCATCCATATTGTCGATGCAGTGAGCGGCGCATATCTCGATTCCCAGAATGTCACAATAATCGTACCTCCCGAAATACCGGGACTGAGTGATGATTAGAATAATTCCCTGAAAAATTCCGGTCTGTGAAAATCAGGTTTTTCTGTAGTAATTTCATATAAATACATGTAATGCGGAGTCGGTGATCTGTCGGCGCATTTATAGATGTTGCCACGGGCTTTTTTAAGGTCAGGATCTTTATCGAAAACAAAGATTTCTGCCGGTATCTTTATGTCAATATCGTAATTTGCCGGAGTTGAAACTGCGCCGAACGGGACTTTCCCGAGCGAACTTTTAACTTTGATCAGCCTGAGCATCTTTTCATCAATAAATTTTCTATTGTGTCTATCAGGACCATACTGCCCGAGCACAGATCCGATGCAGTTTATCTCAAAATTGTAATAATTATTACCATCAAATGAGAGAAAAAGTTCGACACAGCTGTCTTCCCAGACTTTCTGATTGAAGCCGAAGTTTTCAGCCCTGAGCGACGGTTCTGAAACTTGAAATGATGCACTTATTCTGCTGTGTTTAATATCCAGTGAACACAGCACCTTAAGATCGCTAAGCGGTTGATCTGTCCAGCCTTGTTTTAATGTGTGAAACTGCATTGAAAACTCCAAAAAAAACTGAAGCATTATATCAGAAAACAAGAACTGTACAACCGGAATCTGATTTTGTTTCGGAAGTATCTTCGTCAGTATCTTCGTCAGCTGTTTCAGTATCAATGTCTTCATTTTCTGAAATTACAGATCCTCCACAGTCCGCAAGATCGACCTCTTCCTGTTTTTCGACACAACCTGATCCGTCCGGTTTAAGTTTGTAAGGCATTCCTAAATTGGTTTTAACGGCCTGAAATCCTTCGGCATGAATTACAGCAGTTGCTTCAAATACCGTTGTTTTGGGCAGACCATTATGGAGTTTTGTCCTGAATCTGACAAAAACTGTATCACAGTCTGATGAACCATCCCCACATGGTTTCATTGTTTCAGTAACCTGAAAACCGGATTCAAGCGGAAATCCGCTGTTTTCAAGGTCAGGAATCTGCACCCACTCGTCTGCAATATGCTTCCCACCTATCGCACTGAATTTATTAGCCATTTCTGTTGAATTAGGAACATAGTCCATGCTGGCTGGAATATAAGTCTGCACGCTGACCGGTGGAGAATTCTTTTTTCCCCAGTTCTGCAAAAAGATCACGAAAGTATATTCAAGATCTGTATAATCCCAGTAACCTTGATAATCATCGCCCTGTTTTAATGAAGGAGTGCATGCCCTCATTTCAGGTTGCATTGGGATGTCAAAATCGGGTGTCGGATTGATAAGATCAGTTGCAACTATCAGCATATTTGTAATAATCCTGTCCTGATTTGATCCGATCCGTATATTTATCTCTGTTCCCCCTTTATTGAAGTGTGTTGCGTAATTACCATCTGTGGCGGAATCCATAATAAATGTGTCAACATCCATTGAATACTCCAATTCATCAGGATACGGTTCCTTTGGATCACCTCCGGTACAAACTGGTTCATTGTATCCCCAGTCCCAGTCCCAACTGTAAACAGATGAAATGGAATTGAAGACATCAGTTTCCGGATTGCAGTCATCATTTAAAAATATCCAGTCTATTTCCTTTTCTCCCCTGACAGCAAAACCTTCAAGAGAATTTTCGTTATTCTGATCTTCAGCCGGTTCTCCACCGCTGCTGAGGAGTGTGATATTAATTTCAGGATCTTCCCACAATTCAAAACCTCTTACTGCGGTTTCTGCTGTTTCATTTCTGTATTGGCGGAATCCATCGTAAAGGTAAACCGCCTTCGGAGAAATCTCTTTTGATGAATAGATGAGAATTATCGCCCAGTTGGAAACGGCATTTTCACCGTCTGAACAATCAAGCCCTGAAACAGTATAGTTTCCGTACAGTGAATATCCATCATATTCAAATTCGGCAGCGCGTCCAGATTCATGGATTTCTTTAAAAAAGTCTGTCACATCAACACGGTATGTGAAATATGAAATGTCAGGTTCATCCGGATCGATGAAAGCATCAAATTCAAATCCTTGTGGTTCTGAAACTTTATGTCCAGTTGTGGTTACAGTTTGTGTTTCCTTGATATTTCCATCAGTTGACTCAAAGCTCAAAACCACTTGATTGTCGGCAGATTCATCAATCTTTTTAACAGGTTGAGCGCCAGTCCAGATCAGAAATGCTTTTTCGACATAAGCATCGCTTGGAACATGTGATACATCAAGGGAATAAGGTTCAATAAGAACTTCACCAAGACAGGTTTTATAATCAGCAAGCAGACTCTTGAACATCACATGATAGCCATAACCCTTTTTATAGTCATCCCATTTAAGCATCTGCCCATTGTAAACCGAAACATCAGGACCGAAATCTTTTGCGGAAACATTAAAAAACAAAAAGATAAAAAAAGTGCAAATAATTGAATTCTTTAACATTTTTATCTCATAAATTTGTTATTGCACAACCGTCTGATTTTGTTTCTGAGTCAGTTTTCTGATTGTCTTCGTCAGTAACAACGGCTTCGATATCGGAATCGTCAACAGTATCATCATCAATGTTTTCAATATCACTGTCTGAAATTGATGCATTCGGATCGGGAATGCAATTGCAACCATCGCAAATATAACCATCAAGACAATCTTCATCATCTATGCAACCAGGACAGGTTTGTCCGCCGCAATCATCAAGATTGATATCATCCTGATTTGAAACACATCCTGAAGTTGTAAGTTTAAGTTTGAGCGGAATGCCGAGGTTTGTTGTGTAAGTATCTATGTTAGCAGCGTTTTCAAGCACTGTATTTTTTTGCACATCATCTTTAACTCTTGTTCTGAATCTTACCATTATTGTATTCTCACAGCTCAAATAATCAGAATCTGCGCCGCAGGAATTCATATTATCAGAGATTTTATATCCTTCGATAAGCGGGAAAGCTCCTTCGTTATCAGGAATGCGGTTCCATTTCTTTGCGATTTTTTTATCGTCAACGACAGTAAATTCAGCAGCATATTCTGTTGATCCTGCGACATATTCCATATCTTCAGGAATTGAATTTTTAACAATTACAGCAGGCGAAACACTATCACCCCGGTTCTGGATTTTGATTGCAAAAACATGATCTAGTTTGTTATCACACCAGAAACTGTCAGGATTCTTGGGATTGACAGGGATATTTGCCGGAGTGCAGGCGACAAGTTCAGGCTGATCCGGAATATCAAAATTTGAAGAAGTTGTTTCTTCTGAAGTGATGAGGAGATTTGCGATATTCCAGCTGTCATTTTCAAACGAGAACAGGTCAAATGCTCCGTTATTTGTGAGCAGAGTGCATTTCTGATCAGAGTCAACACACCCGAAATCTGCAGGACCTGTTGGTTTGGTCAATTCCTGCAAGCCGTCAAAAAAAGTGATCTTTACAGGAGCTAAAAGGTATGATCTATAGATTATTGCGATTGCCCAGTTTGAAGTTGCTGTTCCATTGCCTGAATAAAATTCATCACTTGCGCAATCAAGGTCTGAAAGAGTATAATCTCCGAAAAGTGACTCTCCGTCAGATTCAACACCAAGTTCACGACCAATTTCGTGAATCGTCTTGAAAAAATCAGTAACATCAACTCTATATGTGAAATATGATCTTCCGGCATCATCAGATTCAATAATCGAATCAAATTCAAATCCAAGCGGCTCTGTGACTTTATATCCGGTTGCGGTTACGGTCTTAGTTTCATTGATATTTCCATCTGTGAACTTATAGTGCAATGTCACTTCGCTATCAGTGATTTCATCAAATTTATCAACAGGTTGAGCGCCAGTCCAGATTAGAAATGCCCGTTCGACAAAAGCATCCGGCGGAACAAGCGATTCATCAAGAGTATAAAATTTTTCAGTCTGACTTTCAACACAGTCGCCATTTTCATCCAGCAGACTTTTGAACATAACGAAATAACCGTAAGCTCCATCTTCCCATTTCAGTTCTTCACCGTTATAGACAGAAACATCCGGCCCGAGATTTTTAGCTGACATAATTGTCATAAACGACAAAACCAGAACAAGACAGGCGATTGAATTTTTTAACATTTATACCTCATAAAATTAAAGCGGAGCAGCCTATAAACGGGATAAAGCACGAGTGTGTGCCAAAACGATGACAATCTTCATATGCCGGATCGCAGGTGTAGCTGTATTCTTTTGAATTCACAGGAAGTCCGAGGATTTCTTTATCTGATTCAATTTCTATGTCAGATATCTGAATTTGAAAATGATCGCCATTGAAAAGATCTATGTCCGATTTTACTGTGAAATACTTGGGTACAGAGTCTGTAACAGGTATATCTAAAAGAAATTTATGCGATTTTCCGGCATCAGTTTTTTCGGTTCTAATGATTTCTTCATCACCGAATCCGTTTTTATCAGAATCAAGATACAACGACAGAAAAGAAATCTCATCACCGAATTCAGCATTACTTTCTTCAGGGATGGTGAAAGTTATGCTTTTTATTCTGTCATCACTTCCTTTTGAAAAAGCTTTGAACTGCAGAATATCTGCGGATTCGTATTCTCCGTGATAAAGATCTCCGGAAAGAATATAATCGCTCTCTCCTTTTGTAATGACAAAGGTGTCATCCGGAGGAATCTGAAATTTACTGAACGAAACGGGAAGTCCCGTGATTTCAGGTTCTCCATCGTCAACAATTGTTATTCCGCCGGTTTGAATTGACGGTGTGAACGAAGCTGTTTTTGAAATATTTTCACCATCTTTGTAACCGATATCCGCCACAAGAAGAATGGAATTTAAGTATCGGGCATCAAAGTAGTTGCTGCTGAAAGTGTAAAATTCGATCAACCCTTTTTCTTTATTGAACTTTCCATAAGCAAAAGGCGATTCCTGAGAAGCGGTATAATCAACAACTCCGTTATTGTTTTTATCGAAGTACAGCTTCGGGTTGTTAATTTCTACAAATTCATCGTCAAGCTTCACATTCACATCGAATTTCTGAAACTTCAGAGTGCAGCTGTCTGATATTGACGGAAGCACTATTATCTCTCCCATAACCAGATTCAGAACGGATGTTATGAAAATCACATCATCTGACAGATTTCTGTTTCCGGTTGAAACTGAGTAGTCGTTTCTGCAAGTCAGAAGGCGAGGACTGCAGGGTGTCACTTGACAGAACCCTTCAAGCTCTCCTTCTTTTTTGTAACAGCAAAGATCCTCATCGCAATCTGAGTCGTCCGTGCATGTTTCCGGTCCTTTGGTCCCTCCGCAATCTGAAAAATCTATCATTGCTGGATTTGAAACACATCCTGTTGTGGCAAGTTTAAGTTTCACAGGAAGTCCGAGATTTGTCTTGTATGTCGGGAAA
>DAOQAY010000063.1:0-15326 GCA_035354435.1 bacterium | reverse complement strand
GTACCAGAGGATGCAGATTCTGCATGGCCGGAATGTTCTACAGACCTCACCGTGAAAGAAGTGCCGATAATATCTGCAATATTCTTGACCGTGTTGTAAAATCTTCAGGATATGACGAAGCCGGATTCCTGTCGCTATCTGCGGCAGATCACAGCGAAATAGAACAGATACTTGTAGAATCATACAACCGTTATAGCAGAGGAATCGGCATTTCTCTTCCGAGTCTCAGGACTGAAACACTTACTTCAAGTATCGTTGAAGCGATAAAAAAAGGAAGAAAGGGAGGGTTTACCCTCGCCCCTGAATCAGGAAGTGAAAAACTGAGAAAAGTTATAAACAAGGGAAATACAACCGAAGACCTTCTTGCCGCAATAAAAAAAATCTTCAGCAACGGATGGCAGAATGTAAAACTTTATTTCATGCTCGGACTTCCACTTGAAACAGATGAAGACATTGTCGAAACGGTCAATCTTCTCAAGGACATATGCCGTCTTGTTAGAAATTACGGCAAGAAAGCGACTGTTTCTGCCAGCTTTTCGACTTTTATCCCTCAGCCCTTCACCCCTTTTCAATGGGAGAAAATGTGCTCACCTGCCGAAATAAATGCAAAACAGAAAATAATTCTCGACGGACTCCGCAACATCGGGAACCTCAACTTGCATTGGCACAGTCAGCAAATAAGCACCGTTGAAGGTTGTCTGACCCGAGCCGGAAGAGAGTTTAATTCTGTAATTCAATATGTTGCTGAAAACATGACCGCCCTTCAGACCGAAGATCACGGTTTCGATTTCAAATTGTGGAAAGAAGGTATGGAAAAAGCAGGTATTGATTTTGATGAGATATTGAAACCGAAATCGCTTGACATTCTGCTTCCTTATGAACACATTGATCTCCGGATCGACCGCAGATTTCTTCTCAGAGAAAGAGAAAAAGCCTACAAAATGGAAGAGACTCCCGACTGTATCAACGGTGATTGCCAGAATTGCGGTGTCTGTGATTTCGAAACTGTCAAACCGTTGAAAAACACAGGTGCGGTAATCAACAAAGTCGTTCCATCCGTTTCAGAAAAAACAAACCGCGGCAATTCATATCCGTATATATTTTCAATTTCAAAAAAGGGAAATGCCGCTTCCATCGGGCATCTTGACCTTGTATCGTTTCTGCTCCGCGGACTTGCAATGACTGGCATTCAGATACTTTATTCAGACGGCTTTCATCCTATGCCGAGATTCAATCTTGCGTTCCCGGCACCTGTCGGAGTCGAGATCGAAGAAGAATACGGCACGCTCTGGCTGACAGAAGAGATCAAGCCGCTTGAACTTCTCACAAAACTCAACAAGATATTTGTCAACACAGGTATTTCTTTCATTTCGGTGAGAGCTGTTGATAGAGAACTGATAAAAAATGTAGAAAAGATACTCCGCACCGCTCCTGTCCATGTCTACACCGCAATTTTTGAGAATAGATCTGATTTTGACACCATGAAAGCGGTCCTTGATGTCGTTGCATCATCAGAACTTGAAAAAACTATTTCGTTCGACCATAAAGCCGAAAAAGGCGGAGTCTTAAAACTATTTGAAAATATTGAAGGAAACTACCACATCATCAAGAACAGATATAAAGACAAGCTATTCGCCCACGATCCCGAAAAACACCTGAACGGGGTTATTTAAAACTCTTTATTTTTTCTATCCATTTTGAAAAATGCGGCAGCGTTTTAATAAGCTTTTCTATACCCGTCTTTTTAACAATGTCATTACCGTCTGATACTTTTGAATACTGGTACAATTCTGCAATTCTCTTTGAAGGAGAAGTTTCAGGAGAACAATTTATATCCTCTATGCGGCCGAAACCATTAATAATCTTATCTAAAGCCCTAAGCGTTGTATCATTTCCGCAAAGAATCTCGTTAGTGTTTTCAGGAGAAACAAACAAAAAAGTTTCATATTCATGCATCTGAACATAAGGAATAAAGATATGTGAATCGATATCATCTTTCAAAGCATTTTCAATACATTCAGCTTTTTTTTCACAGCTCATTCCACCAATTTTTTCTTTACCGGGAAAATCATCCGGCAGCCCGTAAAAATCAATCATTGTACTATAAAATGCATTGGGGTCTTCTTTAATTGCGGAAATTATATCGTTTCTGATTTTCACATAATTTGTTACACCGCCTTTATACTTTTTTCCATTTTTTCGATCAAAAGATGTCATGAGAATTATCGGAAAGGCACAAATATCATAATTTTCAGCTAAATACGGAGCAAGAATATTCTTTACAAATAATTCTTCTGTCTGGCCTTCAACAATGATTTTCAAGCGTTTAATCACGGTCTGCCTCCCAGAATATTTTTCTCCCACAATTCGCCAAGAGAATAATTTTCCAGCCATATAGAAAGCTCTTCTTCATCAAGTCGTTGAAATTTTGAACAATAAAAACCGTTTTCCTTTATCCTGTCAACCACGATGATATTCTCGGGTTCAAAATAATTAATTAATGGAGAAGATTGAGTCGACAATATAATCTGTGTGAATTTTGAAGCGGATTTTACCATTTCGGAAAATAAATTAAGTGCTGCAGGATGCAGTCCGAGTTCAGGTTCGTCAATAATTACCGCAGTTGGCATTAATTCTTCAGGCTGACACAAAAGAGTTGTCAATGCAATGAACCGCAAAGCTCCGTCAGATAGTTGAAAGGCTCCGAATCTATTATCAGAACCAGTTTCCATCCAGTCCAGAGTTGTTCTTGTATTATCAAGGGCAAGAGGTTCAAGAATAAAATCTTTGAAAAAAGGAAGTACTTTCGAAATCATTCTTATGATTTTCCGATAATTATCAGGATATTTTCCCTTCATCATAAACAAAAATGGTGCAATGTTCCCTGCATCATCCCTTAAGTATGAGCAATCGTTAATATAATGGTCCTTTTTCATTCCAGATGTTTCCGATGTATCGTGAAACTGGAAAAAACGCCATTTTGAGATTGTGCTATAAACAATATTTGCCGTTTTTGCAGAGGTTATAGGAATTTTCCCATTCTCTTTGACTAATAGAAGTTTAGATTCTGAGTGTCCGCTTCCTAGTGAATATTTCGGAGCTGTTTCCGATGGCAGGTTTTTTTTTGAAAAAGAAATCACCTCATCAGAAAAAATCATGGAATTTTTTGCAGCATAAGAAAGTCTGAAATTATAACTATTAACTCCCTTGTCTGTTTCAAATTCAATATTTACTGAAAAAGATTCACTGTTTTTCGTACCGTAGAAAAGAAAAGCATCAGCACCACCCCTTCTTCCTATAAAATCCTGTAAATTCTGAGTCGTAAGATGATTCAACAACCTGAAAAGTGAAAGAAAATTGGACTTTCCAGCACCGTTTGATCCAAGCAGGATATTTATGTTATTAAATCTGAATCTGTCTAAATTTCTGATAGTTTTATAATTTTTTACGGAAATAGACGATAATGGATTCATTTTGACCTCATTTATAAAATCAAATAACTAACCAGAACAATGGCTCTTTTTCAAGTAAAGTGTTTACATTTTAGTAATTTACGCAAGAATTTTTAGAATAAATTTTTTTAATAAAACCAGAAAATAAATCAATTTAAACCGACAAATTCGGACATATACTTATTTCTACAGAGCTTTTCGAGTTTGAATATCGAGACAAGCGGGTTGTTGAAATCAAATGAATCAACTGCAAAGACACCGTGTGCATGGACTGCGGTAATGTTAAATGCCTGAAGTACAACTGGAACTGTGTGAACTATTCCGGTATCGCCTCCTCCGACATCACCTCCGACCACAGGAACTCCGAAAATGGAGTTATTTATCCCTTTTATCATTGAATATGCGACAGTAAAAAAAGGATGGGCATGAAGAACACAAGTTGAAGTAGTTTCATTTGCAATTCTAAGGTGTGTCGGCAGTTCACTTGAAGGAATAAGTCCATTCAGAGAATATCCATTCATGTCACATTTGACGATAGAATTTTTAAGATCTGCAAGCTTCGAACCGGTCGCCGAGATATAAAGTCTGTCCTGAAAACAAACCGAAATATTTCCAAAAACCGAACTTACGAACTTCATTTGCGAAAGAGCGAGACCTGCTTCGACAATTGCGCTTATTACAGCTTCTTCGCTTTGAAAAGGACCAGTCTGCAATTGTAAAACTTCCGCTGAAAAATCCGGCATTTTCTCAATTATATTAAGCACATGTTTTTTTTGTTCTGAATCTTTGGCAGAAGCATAATCGACAAGTTTTTGTATTTTTTCAAGTTGAGGATCGACTAAATATGACAAAGTTATTCTCCTTTATTTATGATGAAGTGCCAGATAGTGTTCAGCAGCTGTAGCCGCAGTTGCGCCGTCACCGACTGCTGTTGCAACCTGATTGACCAGTTTGTTTACGATGTCACCTGCTGCAAAAAGCCCTTCAACGCTGGTTTTCATATGAGTATCAGCATTTATACGACCGTCTGGAGTAAGTTCCACAATATGTTTTACAGCATCAACCTTTGGAATATAACCTAAGAACACAAATACACCGTCAACTGAAATCTCGGAAAGCTCACCGGTTTTCACATTTTTAACAACAATTTTCTCCACAAAATCGGTTCCTTGTATCTTTTCAGCAATAGAATCAAGCACAAGCTTTATCTTGGGATGTTTTCTTACTTCTTCCTGAATTATCTTTTCAGCCCTGAATTCCTGTCTGCGGTGAATGATCGTAACCGATGAAGCGAATTTAGTCAGATAGAGCGCTTCTTTCAAAGCACTGTCGCCGCCGCCGAGAACTGCAACTTTCAGATTCCTGTAAAAAGCTGCATCGCATACCGCACAGTAGCTTACACCTCTTCCCGAAAATTCCAATTCACCTTCGATGCCTGCAAGTTTTGGAGTTGAACCTGCTGCAAATATTACGGTTTTTGACATAATCGGTTTTTCATCAAGCAACTCAACTGAAAAAGTTCCGTCAGCGAGTTTATTCACTTTTGTCACTTCGCCCATTCTGAATTCACAGCCGAAATCCATTGCCTGTTTGAGCATTTTTTCGGCAAGATCACCGCCTGAAATCGACTGATTTCCCGGCCAGTTATCAAGTTTATCGGTAAGTGTCATCAGACCGCCTGCAACACTTTTTTCAATAATAATCGTCTTCAAAAGAGCTCTTGATGTATAAATTCCGGCAGTCATTCCGGCTGGACCCGAGCCTACTATCACAACATCATACGACATTTAATCCTCCGGTAATATCAGTTATTTTCCATCACAAAAAGGTCATCAGACTCCATTTCATTCAACAACCTCTGAATATCTTTTTCCATCACAGAGATCGTATCAATGCCAAAATTCTTTTCAAGTTTAAGAAACAGCTGTGCCGTGACATAAGTGTCCGATAAAGCTCTGTGCATCGTTCCGAAAGTTCTGAGATTAAGAATATTTTTCAGTGTGGCAAGCTTGAAATTTGAAGATTTCACCTCTTTCCTTGCCGCTTTAAGTGTGCAGAAATATTCATATTCTTTCTTTAGTCCGAGGTGTTTCATTTCATATTTAAGGAACGATCCGTCAAATGCTGCATTGTGCATCACAAGCACATCGTCCTGAAGAAATTCCACAAATGTCGGAAGAGCCTGTGCAATTGTCGGAGCACTGGCAACCATTTCATTTGTTATTCCGGTGATTGACACAGCCAGCTCGGGAATTTCCCTCTCAGGATTGATAAGCGAATTGAAAACACCGGTTATTTTATTTCCGCGAAGCTTTATTGCGCCGATCTCTGTGATCCTGTCTCCACTGTCAGCATAAAGCCCCGTGGTTTCAAAATCTACAACTGTTACATTATGCATCAAGTCCCCGTTTGCTGTGATTATCAGTTTTTAATATGAACATCTCTTTGCGGGAAAGGAATTTCAACATTGTTTTCTTTAAAAAGCTCCCATATCCTGAAATAAATATCGCTTTTCACACTCATCATTCCGTTTTCAGGATCAGATATCCAGCAGTACAAAGTAAAATTGACTGCACTATCTCCGAAATTTTCTAAATAACATCCTGGAGTCTGAGTTTTCAGAACTCTGTCATTTGCCAAAGCAGCCTTAATTATCAGCTCCTTAACTAGATGAAAATCCGAATTGTATGAAACACCGATTTGCATATTTATGAGAATATTTCTGTTTGAATGTGTCCAGTTTATTACCCGGCCGGTAACTATATCTTCGTTAGGAATAAGGTATTCTTTTCCATCCCATGCGGTGACCGAAACATATCGTCCGCCCATATGGCTGACTGTTCCGAATTCTTCATCAAGCTGAATAATATCACCAAGTTTGATCGATTTATCTATCAAAAGAATAAACCCGCTGATAAGATTAGAAAAAATCTTCTGAAGACCAAAACCTATTCCCACACCTATTGCACCGCTGAGAACTGCAAAAGCAGTAAGATTTACTCCGAGAGAACTTAAACCGATCAAGATTGCAACAAGATATGAAATTATATAAAAAAGTTTACCAAAAAGAACTTTGAGCAGCGGTGTCAATTCTTTTGACTGCCTCAATTTATTGGAAAATCCTTTTGAAACCACCCCTGCGAACCATATCAGTAATCCAAAAATGAAAAACCCTTTAATCAGAAAATAGATGGACACCCTGATCTCACCGACATCAATAGCAATCGAATCAAGAAATATTTCAACGGGGGTGTACACTTCGAAAGTCTTAAGTACAACAACTGAAGAAATCGTAAAAGAGATAAATTTAGAAAGCATTTTGTTCTGGATCAGATGTGAAATAAGATCAATTATAAGCAGAACAAATGCAAGAACAGCAACAGTTTTTATGAAATATGTATGATATTTAAATAAAGTTGAAATCTTGTCGACAATAAATAATAACAAAGGAAAAACTATCATTGTGAGGTGGTCAACCAGAAGTTTTATCGGATTGGAAAACATTCTGAATTTTCTTCTTACTGTGATGATATATCCGGTAAAAAACTTTCTTGTTGCAAAACTTATCAGAAAAGAGCCGGCAAAAGCGGCAAGAATTATTACAATATCCGCACTGGTTTTATAATTAAAAATGTTTTCAACGAACCAAGCCGCCATTTTATCTAACAAATTCAATACGATGTCTGTAAATTCCAATTTATTCTCCGGTACTTTTCACATTGATCAGCTTGCACGATTCCAGATCACCGAGTTTACATGCCTTTGTAAAATATTTGAGCACTCTTTTGTTCTTTTTGATGTCTTTTTCTTCTCCCTGCCAGAACTTCCCGAGCTGATAACACCCTACAGCATCATCCAGATCACAGGCTTTAAGCAGATATTTAGCTGCTTTTTCACGGTTTACAAGCACATGCTTTCCGTCAAGATAATATATGCCGGTCTTCAGACATGCTTCTGCACTTTTTTTCTTATCACAGGCATCCTTTGTCCTGAGAGCTCTGTCTACTTCAAGATAGTCGTTAACCATTACGGAATCCTCAGTTTTCTCATCAAGACTCGAAAAGAACATGTTTATACCGGTAATGAGCAATATTGTCAGAACTATCGCAATGCAACCGAAAATAATTTCCCTTTTTGTGAGTTTCATATCACCTCCGGATCGATCGAGTATACAAATAATAAACTCATTTTTCAATTTGTTTTGCCGATTATGTCAAATGTGGTAATATGGAGAAGATTTTTCCGGAGTGGAATATGTTCAGATTCTTTTTTTCATTCATCATTCTTATCATCCTGTCAGTCATCTCATGCACACCGGAAGATGGATTCTGCATTGAAGAAAAACATAGCGGAGGCGATGACTTTTCATGTTCACAGCTTGATGACCACTTTTCAGCGACAGGCTCCGGAATTGAAGAGTATTACACTTCAAGAAAAGCACTTTACGACGGAAGTTTTGTGTCAAGCGGCGGTTCAGACACCGTAATAATTGATAAACCCGATTATATTCCCGAAGTTATCATAATGGAAAAAATGACCTCCTGCACAATTGCACCTAAAGTCGGAGGAGTTGACTGTAAGAGCTGGTATTCATTCGATTTTACAACTACCGATGGAGACTCCATCACCATTTCGAGCAGGAACGGAGACGACTTCAACAAAAATCTCGCCCTTTATTATCTTACATTTGAAAGCAGAGGAATCGAATTTTCAGGATTCATCAACTCTTCAAAAATGGGAATTAACGATTTTGCCGTTATCGGCTCAGGAACAGCTCAGGTTGTCCACAGATACACATTTGTTGAGAAATAATCATATCAATGCCGGCCAGATCAGGTGGACCGTCATTGCAAGGAAGATTATAATTATTGTAATGTGATGAAATAACAGTGCTTTTTTCCATTTATTTCTTTTAAGCACAGCATATGAGATGATCGACAGAAATATGATGATTCCAAGCACTGTTCCTGTGTGCCACTGGAATCCGCGAAGCATGAGATAGCCGTGAGTTACAACTGATGTCATAAAAAGTATGCCGATATAAGGATGAAGTTTGAAAATGTATCTTTTCATCTTGTTTTTCGGACTCATGAATTTTAGAAAAAGGTAAGCTGATGCAAGTATGAAAAAAAGTGCCACATTCACAAACCCGGTGATTTCAGCGATCTCGTAAAGGGTTTCTTCCATTATTTTTCTCCTGCCTGTTCGAACATATCAGTAACTTTTATGTCCGGATGGTGATATCTTTTTCTTCCTATTGTCTTTTTTCCATGCTGAATAGATTCTGCCGGACACCACTGGATACAAGCCATACACTGTTCGCAATGACCCTGCCACTCAGGTCTTCCATCTTTCATTTTAATATTCCATGCAGGACAGACCTTTGCACAGATCCCGCAATTTGTGCATTTTTCATCGCTGAAGAATTTCCTGTCCGATTTGGGAAGCCCTGTGAGAAAAGCTTTGTAAATAAAACCTGAAAACAGTGCATTGAATATCTTTCCGTTCGCACTTTTAAAGCCTTCTGCGTTTGTATCAATATCTTTAACTATGTTATTAATCTTACTGATATAATCATCAAAAAGATCTCTCAGCTTCTCCTCGTTAGGCGCTCCGTAAAGCGTGATGCAGTTGCCAGGCATTTTGAGACCGAAACTCGAAACAATATTACTTTCTTTCTGCTCAATTTCAGATGCGAGAATGTCAACAGTTCCTCCCGGAGAACCGCCAAAAGTAAGAACAGCGTAAACCGATTTTCCTTTCAGACTTGTAAATTTTCTGACAAACCTTCTAACTATCGTTGGCGGACCCCATGCATAAACTGGAAAAACAAGCACGATCTTATCGGCATCAGGCTCAATCTTTGACTGTTTCAAAGCGGCAGGGATCGGTCTCAATTCACACTGTAGCCCACCGGCAATATCCCGGGCCGCAACGAGCGAATTCCCTGTACCGGTAAAATAATAGACAACGGATTTCATGACATTATCTCCACTATTCAATTCTGACATCAGGGATTTTACAGCAAACAGCATTATTATGGAAGAAATTTAGATATTTAAATAATTAGACACCGGGGTTATTCCTGATATAATCAAGCGGTTTGTTACTTTTACGGAGAATTCATGCACCTTACTGAAAAATTCCTGACCGAACTTCTTGACACTCTTTTTGAGGCTGTCTACTTTACTGATAACGAACGAATGATATTCCACTGGAACAAAGCGGCTGAACTTCTTACCGGCTTTTCCAGAGATGAGATAGCTGGTCACAGATGCCATGACAATATGCTCGTTCATGTCGACGGTGAAGGCAATAGTCTTTGCACAGGAAACTGCCCGTTGCTAAAAGCCATTCAGAGCAAAAAACCCAATGAATCCGAGATATACCTTCATCATAAAGACGGTCACAGAGTTCCTGTTTATGTCAGAATAATGCCGTTATTCAATGAAAAAGGTGATGTCACGGGTGCAATTGAAGTTTTTACAAATTCATCTTCCCGGATTGAGCTTACTTCTCAGATCGGAGAACTCAAACAGCTTTCAATGCATGATACCCTCACCGGAATTCCAAACAGACGATATGCCGAAAAGATAATACTCGACAGAATCGATGAAATGAACAGGTTCGGCTGGAGAATGGGGCTTATCTTTTTCGATATTGATAAATTCAAGCATATAAACGACTCATACTCTCATTCCACTGGCGACAAAATGCTTAAAATGATCGCAAATACGCTCCGTGAAAGTATAAGAAGCGTTGATTTTATTTCGAGATGGGGCGGAGAGGAATTTGTTGTAATTCTCCGTAATGTAACCGTTGAACAGCTTACGGAAAAAGCAGAACTTCTAAGAAAACTTGTGAAAGAATCTTTCTTTTTCGAAAATAACACTCTTATTTCCGCTACAATTTCAGGCGGTGCCACAATGCTAATTCCCGGAGACACTGTTGAATCGGTAATTGAAAGAGCAGACAGACTGATGTACGGATCAAAAAACAACGGCAGGAATAGAATAACTTTAGGATAACGGAGTTTATATGGACAGCAAAAAACGGATACTGATAATTCATACTGGCGGAACATTTGTCATGGAATCCAATGAACATGGACAGTTAAAACCGGGAAATTATGCCTTTGACTACATCGATCATACGATAAATTCGCTTTTTGATGCAAAAATCACCCAGACGAGGCTTTTGAACATTGATTCTTCTCTGTTCAGACCGGTACATTGGGTTAAAATAGCGGAACACATCAATGAAAACTATGATAACTATGACGGTTTTGTGATAATTCATGGAACTGACACAATGGCATACACTTCTTCGGCTTTATCTTTTATGCTGAAAAATCTTGATAAACCCGTTGTAATGACAGGTTCTCAGCTTCCGCTTAAAAACAGAAGAAGTGATGCACTGATGAATCTTGTCGATTCCATTGAAGTTGCTCTTTTCAGCGAACTCAAGGAAGTTGTCGTTCTTTTTAATCACACCGTTTTCCGTGGAAACAGGGTCAAAAAGAAAGATTCGTGGGATTTTGATGCATTCTACAGTCCTAACTATAACTCAATCATCAAACTCGGCATAGGTATGGAGAAAAAACTTCACAGATACCTTCAGAAAAAACCGGGAGTTTTTGAAATAGACACAAGACTTGTCGAAGATGTCATCATAATTCCGTTTTTCCCCGGCATAGATTTTTCTACATTTTCGATCATGGTAAGACAGAAAAAAGTAAAAGGTATCGTTATCGAAGCTTACGGAAGCGGTAATATTCCAAGTGACAACCCCGGGCTCGAAGAACTTTTTAAAGATGCTGCTGAAAACAATGTTCCTATTGCAGTATGCAGCCAGTCACCGATCGGAAAAGTCAACCTCGGACTTTACGAAGTTGCTTCGAAAGCCGAGTATTACGGACTTATCAGTGCAGTTGACATGACAAGGGAAGCTACACTGGTCAAGCTTATGGTTGCTCTGGGAAGATATCAGTCAATAGAAAAAGTTAAAAAATTCATGATAGAAAGCATATCAGGTGAAAAGGACAACGATAATGTTAGGTAACGAACTTAAATACACAGGTTTTGCAGCAATAATCGGCGCTCCCAATTCCGGCAAATCCACATTTTTGAATTCCGTAGTGGAATCAAAGGTTTCGATCGTCACACCAAAAGCACAGACGACAAGAAACAAGATCCGCGGAGTCTATACAAAAAATGATGCTCAGATCGTTTTTACCGACACTCCCGGAATTACCGCCACCGACTTCGGTAAGATGCTCAACAACTGGATGAACAGATACAGCTTTTCAGCAGCGAAAGAATCTGATTTCACTCTGTTTTTTGTTGATGTCTCGAAACAGCACCCCGAACTTGGAATAGGTGAAGAGGAAAAGCACATTCTCGACAACCTGAAAAGAGGAACACCGACCATACTTGTTGCCAACAAATGCGATGTCGTGAAAAAAATGAGAGCCGACGACACAATCGCAGTTTTCAGAAAATATTTCAAATTTGATGCGGCATTTGCCATTTCCGCCCTTGACGGCACAGGAATTGATACTCTTCTTGAAGAGATAAAAAAATACTGCCAGCCCGGACCTCAACTTTTTCCGGATGACATGACGACAGATCAGGATGACTCGTTCCTAGTATCTGAGATCATTAGAGAAAAACTGTTCATGGAACTTACTCAGGAACTCCCCTATCACACCGTTGTCACAATTGAAAGAATGACCGATCACAAATCAAAAGATATCCTTCTTATCGACGCAACTATCCATGTTGCAAGAAAAAGTCAGAAAAGCATCGTCATCGGCAGTAAAGGCTCCACACTCGGCAGGATCGGCAGAAAAGCAAGAGAAGAACTCGAAGTGATCTACGGATGTCAGGTCGGACTCAAACTTTTCGTCAGAATCGAAGAAAACTGGTTCGAAAAAGAAAAACTCCTCAAAAAAGTCGGCTTCGAAAAGGATTTCGACAGGTGATTCATCAAATCTATTTTATTTATTGAAAAAGAATCCTCATCGTCTATAATTGGAAGGTAATTTTGTTATATCAATTCCCGGAGGAATTTATGAAAAAGATATTTCTTTCATTAATTTTCGTTTTTATTATTGCGCTCATGGTTTCCTGTAACGGCGGCGGCAGTTCAACCGACTGTGATCCAGGCTACATATGGGATGGTTCAGAATGCGTAAAGGACAATACTGTTGCTGATAATGATCCTGATGTTTCAGGAACAGATAATGATGCAGCTTCAGATGACACTGATGACTTGACTGATATTGAAAATGATACTGAAAATGATTCCGATAACGATTCAGGAGGATATACAGGAAACTGCACTCAGATAAAAGCCGGTGAAGTTTTTACTGTCGATATTAAAACCAAGACCATCACAATAGGTGCCATAACTATAAGCGGAAATGAAGATGATGCCAGTCTTAAAGGAGAGCTATGGGGAGAAAACACTGCAACATTGAGCGAATTCAAAATTGCTGATATCACTCCGGAACTCAAAGGTAAAACATTTAAGTTTCCAATCGGAAAATATAATTTTGCTTTTAGACTTACATCATCGAACAACAAAATCAATCTCCTTGAAAATATTGATATTTCATCTGACAGAACTCTCGATTTTGACCTTCCTTTTTTCCATTTCACAGGTTCAGTTGTGAAAAATGGTTCGGCAATGTCTGTGGATGCCGGAATGGAAACCGCAACTTTTATCAAACTTAAATCAGGAACACACGAATTTACAATACCTTATACCGATTTCGGAGCTTTCGATCTTATCATGCCGACAGGAAAATATTCCGTTTATTTTGAGGGCCAGCTTGGTGCAGGTCAATCTGTTTTCAAAGGTACCGTACTTTCTTCAACTAATGGAATTGATTTTCAGAACACTTTAAACCAGCCTATCAATATTGAAACTGTGACATACAGCGGTAATGCTGTGAACGAAGGATATGATATGTCAACCGGACAGATCGTTCTTGTTGAAAATCCGCCTTTTGATAATATCAGTGCTATAATAATTCCGGATCTTGCCACAAAAAGCTATTCTGTAGAGCTTACCAAGGGTGCTTCGTTCAATGTTCTCTATCTGCCTGCCGCAGACACCTACCCCACTCAATACCTCAAGATTGAGACTATCAGTGATTTCTCATCAAACCAGAGCCACAATATCACGCTTGATTTCGGGAAAATCTACGGATCTGTAACATTCCTGAGCGGAACGAACCTTCCTTCAGTTTCAAACTGCACAGGAGCCGACTGCACAAGAGGAAAGCTTAAAGCTGTAGGCTTTGATCTGACAACTTTTGTAATCAAAGATTTCGGAACTGAAGGCTCTGATATGACATATGAAGGTTACATCCTCAGAAGAACAAAAACAAATGATGCTACACAACCGTACCTTCCAAAAACCTACAGCATGGAATTTGAAAGTCATCTGAACAATGTGACTGGATCCTTTGAATTTTCGCCTTTTACAATTGATTTATCATTCATCAACAATGAAGGAACTAGTGCAACACAGTTCAACTTTCTTAACGCCGATGACACTTACATGACAGAAAGACAGATAAATTTCAACATAGCTCCGATGGTTGTTGAAGGAACTGTAAAACTCGATGGAACTGCAATAACTTCAGAACATGCCGATTTTATTAAGGTAAAAGATGAAAATGGTATTGAAACTCCGGTAATAAACCTCTCCGATCTTACAGACGGCACTTTCTCCTTTATGGTTCCGGAAGGTGAATATGAAATTATCTATGATGGAGAGGGAATACTCGGGATTCCTTTTAAGACTTATATTAACAGAGATTTAAATGTGAACAGCAACCTTTCCGGTCAGAATTTCGATCTTACGACATCAAAAATATATCTCGGATTTACTGTAAACGGGAAATCACTCAAGGAATGGGTTGCAGAAAATGAAAATATTGACAGTTATGAGATTGTTCTGAATCCTGACAAAACGGTTGCAGCATACAGTCTGGAAGTTGTTGACGGAGAAACACCGTATGCTATTGCTCTTTCAGGAAATACCGTAAATATATTCCTCGATATTTTCTTAAAAAGCACATACAAAAATAATTCAAGTTTTACAAGAATTCCCCTTGTTTCAGCATTTTCCCTTACATCTGATACGACTCTCAAAGATCAGGTTCTTTCTTTTGTTCCTTTTTCCACTTCAGTGACACTTAACGGTAAAGCCGTATCAGATGCTGCGGATTATATCGCCATGTTGAACATTTCAGGTAACAACAAAATACAGATATACTATCCGGCAGACGGAATTGCAACAAACGCTATGTTCAAATCAGGGGAACAGGAATCTCCAAGACCGGAAATTAAACTTAATGATGGATTTGATACAAAACAAAACATAAAACTTGATTGTCTTTATTTTGGAGAATAGATCTTGAAGAAAATAATCATCCTAACTTTTGTTTTCTTTTTAATGATTCCGCTTTTTGCAGAAAAACCGGTCTTTTATTTCTTCCATTCAATGACATGTCCTCACTGCATTAAAGCGGAACCTTTTGTTGATGAGCTTATCAAAAAATATCCTCAGATCGAATTCAGGAAGCTTGAAGTAAGTGCAAATCAGGAAAACAAAATCATATATATCCAGAAATTGGAAGAACTTAAGATTGACAAGCCGGGAGTTCCCGTTTTTACTTTCGGCAAAGATTACATAATCGGTTTTGATGATCCGTACAAGAAAAAAATAGAAGAAATGATCGAAAATGGTCTGAAAAAGCTCAATATCTCAAAGTAATTGATATCTCTGTTTTCTCTTTATCTATAACAAATTTTGCATCTTTGAATTTGGGAGGACCCGTATTTCCCTTTGCATCATTTG
>DAOQAY010000062.1:5263-15527 GCA_035354435.1 bacterium | reverse complement strand
GATAACCCAGAAAAGAGAACTCGGTCCCATACTTTTTTTAATTGTTTCAGATAGATATGGCATGACACAGGTTGCTATCAATAAGCCTGAACTTGTTGAAAAGGCAGGAAAATTCGCCCTTGAAGCGGTTGTTTCTATCACAGGGATCGTTATTGACAGAAAAGAAAACCGTACCAACAAATATTCAACCGGCGACATTGAGATCGATGCAACAGAAATCATTTTGCTGAACAGTTCAAAGCCGATGCCTTACGATCATAGAAAAGATGCTGCTGATGCAATAAAGCTCAAGTACCGCTATCTCGATATAAGAAAATCCAATGTTCTTCACAGTCTTGTGGCAAGATCAAAGGTGAGCGGTGTAATTCACGAATATTTTGACAGGAACGGTTTTATTGAAGTTGAAACGCCCGTCCTTGTGAAAAGTACTCCGGGCGGAGCGAGGGATTTTCTTGTTCCAAGCAGAATAAGCCAAGGTTCTTTCTATGCTCTTCCGCAATCACCGCAGGTTTTTAAACAGCTTCTGATGGTTGCAGGAATGGATAAATATTATCAGGTAGTTAAATGTTTCAGGGATGAAGCGCTCAGAGCCGACAGACAGCCGGAATTCACTCAGATAGATGTTGAAATGAGCTTTGTGAATGAAGAAGATGTAATGAATATGACTGAAGGTCTGCTTGTTGACATTTTCAAAAAGATAAAAAATATTGATGTCCCCAGACCTTTTTTAAGGATGTCTTTCAACGAGGCTATGGAAAGGTTCGGTTCTGACAAGCCCGATATGAGATTCGGTATGGAGCTTATTTCACTGGATAATATGTTCATGGATTCAGGTTTTTCAGCTTTTAAAAATGCCGCAATTGATCCTAAAATGGTGGTCAAAGGGATCATTCTTGAAGGAAAGTCGACAGAATTAAGCAAAAATCAGATTAAAAAGATAGAAAAAGATGTTCAGGGTGACGGTGCGAAGGCGCTTGCATGGATCAAAAAGGAAAACGGGGAGCTCGATTCTCCGCTTCTGAAGTTCTTTTCACCGGCTGAACTTGATTCTTTAAAAGCGATGATTCCGGAAAGAGGAACACTTTTCATAGTTGCAGATAAAAAGGGTGTTGCATTGACAGCTTTGGGAAATTTAAGAAAAAGGCTTGCTGCAGAGTATGCAATTTATGACAAAAATGACTATAAACTGCTGTGGGTTACTGAATTTCCAGCTTTTGAAGTGGATGAAGAAACTGGAAAATGGACTGCAAAACATCACGCATTCACAGACTTTGATTTTGAGGCGGCAAAACGAGGTGACGATCTCGGCACGATCTCATCAAGAGCTTACGACATCGTAATAAACGGCTATGAAGTAGGCGGCGGTTCGATAAGAATTCACAACACCGATAAACAGAGGGAAGTGTTTAAATTCCTTAATATTTCTGATGAAGAAGCAAAAGAGAATTTTGGATTTCTGATTGAAGCGCTTGAATTCGGTGCTCCTCCTCATGGCGGAATTGCCCTCGGATTTGACAGGTTGATGATGCTTATCAACGGACTCGATGCAATAAGAGATGTCATTGCATTTCCCAAAACTACAAGCGCATCATGTCTTATGAGCATGGCTCCGGCACCTGTCCAGCAGATACAGCTTGATGAACTTGGTATAGCGGTTATTGAAAAGAAAAATGACGGAAAAGATTAAGATCCCTTCAGACATTACTATTGATAATTGCGAAAAAGTATATCTTGAGCTGTCCAAAGCTGTTTCAAAAGTTGACAGAGTTGAATTCGACATTTCAGAAGCGACCCTGAATTCTGTAACAAAAGCGGTTTTAAGAAAACTTTCAGATGCTTACGGTGAAAAGCTCGATATTGCTGAAGATATAAGAAAAGAGATATTTTACCATGAAGATGAGCCGAATACTGATGAAAACATGCCCGCAAAAGAGCCTTTTTTAGAAAGTTTCGGAGAGAAATTGATAAAGACCGGAGATGTAATCTACTATTTCTGTGTCATCATGGTCGACATGCTTTTTTATTCGATTGAATCGCTTTACAACCGCAAATTCATTCTCAAGGATGATACTACAAAAAATGCTTATTATATAGGTTACAAGGCTGTTCCGATAGTTTCTCTGCTAGCTTTTCTTATCGGTTTCACAATAGCTCTTCAGGCGGCGATTCAGCTTGCCAAGATGGGCGGACAGGGTTATATCGCAATGATGAGCACAATGGTCATGACAAAAGAGCTCGGACCTTTGATAACTGCAATAATCATTGCCGGCAGAACAGGCAGTTCAATTGCCGCAGAAATTGGCACAATGGTAGTAATGGAAGAGGTCGATGCGCTTAAAACAATGGGCATCAAACCGTTGAAATTTCTCCTTGTTCCTAAATTCTGGGCGTTCACGCTTGTTATGCCGGTGCTTACTCTGATAGCTGATATCGCCGGTATTTTCGGCGGTTTTATTGTTGCTTCGGCATACAGCATTCCTGCCGGTTCATTTATAACCCAGATGATAGAATCGCTTGAATTCGCTGATATTTTCTGGGGAACTGTTAAAAGTATTTCTTTTGCTGCTGTAATACTCGCTGTAGGCAGTTTCAAAGGTCTCAATGTCCGCGGCGGCGCTGATGCAGTCGGAAGAGCAACCACAGAATCTGTCGTAGTTTCGATATTTCTTGTTGTCGCAATTGATGCGATATTCTCACTTATCCTTTATACATGAGGAAAAGATGCTGAGAGCTGAGAACATAACCGCAGGATACGGAAAGAATGTCATTCTTGAGGATATTTCATTTAATATTGAAGACGGGGAGAGGTTTGTGGTTCTCGGCGAGTCCGGATGCGGAAAATCCACACTGATGAAAGCGATAGTCGGGCTGAATCCTCCGACTGCAGGGAAGATATTCTTCAAAGACGAAGAGATAGTACATCCTCTTCCTGAAGATTCAGATTTCTATAAGAAGATCGGGATATTATATCAAAGTTCGGCACTTATGACCTCGCTTTCGCTTGAAGAGAATGTAATGCTTCCGATCATAATGCATTATCCTGATTTTGATACGAAAATTGCGCGGGATATGGCAGATGAAAAGCTCGCGATGGTCAATCTTTATAACCACAGGGAAAAATATCCGCAGGAACTTTCGGGCGGTATGAAAAAAAGGGGAGCACTTGCCAGAGCACTTGTCATGGACCCTGACATAATATTTTTTGATGAGCCTCAGGCAGGACTTGATCCGGTGACGGCAAGAGATCTTGATACCCTTTTCATAAAGCTGAACGAACAGCTCAAAACCACATATTTTATTGTAACACACGAACTTCTTTCAATAAAAAGGACAGCACAGAAAGTCCTTATGCTCGCCGATAAAAAAGTCCTTTTCTACGGCACATTCGATGAGGCAATGAAGAGCGACATCTTCAAAGTCAAACGGTTCTTCAATGTTGATAAGTACAGCAAATAGTGCAGGAGGAAAAAATGCGTAATTTATTGACTGTTCTGCTGTTTTTTGTTTCTTTTTCGCTGATTGCCGAGAATATGTGGATAAACCAGCGGGCATCTGAGTTCGTGACCGCTTCCGGCGGTTTTATAGATGTCGGAACAAAAACAAAAGGATATGCCATGGGCACAGCGGATGACGGTCAGGGCGGCAAATCGCCTTACTGTTTTGTTATGACAGATGGACTTACCTGGAACGACTGCTCGGCAAATCTTACAGGAAAAATGAAGTTTGTCGCTCCTGCAAGGGTGCTTCCCAACGGCAAGCTGGTCGGTGTAATTCTTGAACTTCAGGGTTTCAAAACATTGTCTTCGTTTATTGTAAGTGATGATCTGGCAAATTTCATTCCGGCTTATTTTTTTGATTCGAGTAATGCGGATGACCAGCCTTCCGGTTATGGTGAAGCGTTGTCTGTTGTTGGTGATAATGTATGGCTCGGGCTGAAGAACGGAAAAATAAAGAAAAGCACTGACCTTGGGAAAACATGGGAAAATATTGTTGTAAGCACAGATACCGCTATGGAGATGACGGTTGTTAAATTCAAGGATGAGCTGAATGGTATTGCGGCGGGCGGAGTTTTGACTGAAGGAACGGATACAGATGGCGCAACAGTTAGTGATGTCCAGCCCAAGGGTTCTATTTTCAGGACTTCTGACGGCGGAACGACATGGACTCCGATTGTGCAGAATCTTGAGGCGTTTCCTGAAGATGTAATTGAAACTTCAAACGGAAGACTGTTTATGCAGTATTATGATGATACTTCGATCAACGACTCTTCCACCGGTCAGAAAAGTCTGGTATGGAGTGATGACAGTTTTGCTACTTTTGCAGGTTATAACGAAAGTTTTGACATAACAGTTCCGTCAGGCACCTTCTCAATGGGCGGTGTCATGGATATGGATGAAGGTGCGGTTGACGAAATATGGATTGCCGGTTTCTGCGGTTCAGGATTTAATTTCAAACCCTGTACGATTGATACAACTGATGGCGGTGCGACTTGGTGGGAACGGCTTGTGCAGGGTGCAGGCAAGCTTGGACCGATATCTGTTCTCGACAGCAATCATGTCTATATTGCAGGAATGTCAAAAGCGATGTGGAAGTGGGGCGATCCCAATGAAGATCTTACTGAAACTGAAATTCCTGATGATACGGAAACTCCTGATAACAATATAGAAACTGATGACAATCCGGTTGTAGATAATAATCCTGCCGATGATACAGCAGTTGACGATATTGATAATGAAGTTGATGATGCGGTTATTGATGAAGAAGCGGTCGGCTGCGGCTGTTCACTTGTGAGTTAATTAGGCACTTTTATCTTTTCGAGTATAGATATCACGGCATTTTCCCTTGAAATTCCTTTGATGAATGCGGAACTGTCAAGAATCAGCCTGTGAGCAAGAACCTGTACTGCCACATCGAGAATATCATCGGGAATTATGAAATCCCTTCCGTCCATAGCGGCGGAAACTTTTGCAACTTTCATCAGGTTCAGCGATGCTCTCGGGCTTGCACCGAGTTTGACACCTTCTGCGCTTCGTGTCGAGTTGACAACTTTGACTATAAAAAACTTAAGCTCTTCACTTATGGTGACATTTTCGATAGCTTCAAATGCTTCAGCAATTTTTTTTGAAGAAACTACTGGTTTAAGATCATCAAGAGCCTTGAAAAATCCGTTTCCGTCAAGTATTTGTATTTCTTCGGATATAGAAACATAGCCAAGTGAAAGTTTCATGCAGAAACGATCCATCTGCGATTCGGGAAGCTGATAAGTTCCTCTTGATTCGATATTGTTCTGAGTCGCTATCACGAAAAACGGTTTTTCAAGAATGAACTGACCCGCATCAGTGCTGACAGAACCTTCACCCATGGCTTCAAGAAGTGCAGACTGGGTTCTGGGCGATGCTCTGTTTATTTCGTCTGCAAGTACAATATTTGAAAAAACAGGACCTTTTCTGAACTCGAAAACGCCTTTATTCTGATTAAAAATTGATACGCCTGTAATGTCAGCCGGCATAAGATCAGGAGTGAACTGAATTCTTGAGAAATTCATGTCAACAGACCTTGCCAGAGCCTTTGCCAATGTGGTTTTGCCAGTTCCTGGAACATCTTCAAGAAGCAGATGACCGCCAGAGAAAAATGCGTATATCGCCTTTTTAAGAGTTGTATCGGTTCCTTTAAGGACAAGAGATACATTGTCTTTAACAGAAGTCAGAATTTTTTTCAGTTCGCCCTTATCCATTACGCCTCCAGATGAACAATAAGAAAAGCGGGTTATTTTAATAAATTAGCTCATCATAGTAAAGTAATATATTTCTTGAATAAAACTTGAGAAATGTTACAATTTCACAACTGAAATTTTCAATTGGGGGCCGTTTTGCTTTACATTCAGAAGAAAAAGGAGCTTGCGGACTATTTCCGGTCTGTTCCGATGGAGAAGAAGGAGCAGCTTTACAGAGGTGTCCGGTCGATCATTGCGATGCTTGTAAAGATCTCAAAAATGACCGAGCTTTATTCCGTCAGAGACAAGATCTTTGACGAATTTAAGGAGACTCTGAAGCAGAATTTTGATGTTATTCACAACAATCTTCCGTATGCTTCTGTAACCACCAAAAAAGTCGGGTTCTATTATCAGGAAAAGAAGATCAAGCTTTTTGATGAGGGTGAAAGAAAATTCAGGAACATATTCCTTGTGACCGAGATAAGAGAGCTTTATTTCATTAAAGGGATCACTTCCGATGAGCTTCTGAATTTTTTTGCGGTAATAAAGGAAACGATCAACTACACTTTGCTGGATTATGATTTTAATACCAGACTATGGGATTATGGAATTACACACATCGGAACTATTTCAGATCCTAACATGGGTGACCCTGAACCATGGAATGAGGATGGATTCAAATCGGAATTTGCCCCGGTAAAACCGGAAGATCTTTTTTCCATGAAACCAAGAAGTTTCCATGAACTTGCCGATATTGTTCCTGAATTTGATAATCTCGGCAAGACAAGGAGTAGTGAATTCGAGGACTGGATAAAGAAAAGAGGTAAGGATTATACCGTTCAGAAATATCTTGAAAAGGCAAAGCATCTCATCTCAACAGGTTCTAAAGAGGAAAATAGAAACCTTGTCAACAAGATATGTGAATATGCAGTAAGAAACATTCAGGAAGGCGATTTCATCTCCGGACTTGTTTATCTGAATACAATTATTGCTCTGGGAAAGGAACTTTCTCAGATAGATGAGATTCTTTTTATGAGAGTTAAAGAGGTTCTGAAAAGGGTTACATCTGAAGAGTTTATCAATCAGATTTTCGATGCTGCTTCAAGAATCGATGAATCCCAGATAAAAAGCTTCGGAGAAATGATAAACATTTTCAGTTCCGCCAATTTTGAGCCGGTATTTCTGAAGCTTGTAGAACTTGAGAACAAAGATGCCAGAATGTACTGTCTTGAAGGTGTTGCAAAGAATTTCAAAGATGTTCAGCTCGCAAAGAAATTCATTGAACACCCCGAATGGCAGATTGTCAGGAATTTCCTTTATATGCTCAGATTTGCATACAACCCTGAATTTCTTCCCTATGTCAGAGAAGTTATGAATCATCAGGTAAGACAGATAAGGGTCGAGGCGGCAAGGGTGCTCAGTGTTTATGATGCCGATGAGAACTTCGAGTATTGGAAAAAGGCTGTTTTCAGTCCTGATGAAGAGGTCAGACTGCTTGCTGTGGAAAATCTTGTCAGGGTAAAAGGTCTTGAAGCCAAGGCTATATTCAACGAAATATTCAAGCCTGCAAACCGTAACAGGTTCAATCTTACCGATTTTGAAAGATATATCGACAGGATATTTGCATCTCAGCGAAAGGAGTTTTTCGATCTTCCAGGAAGTATGATCTTTTCAGATTTGAAAGACCTGAGAATTTCCACTCTCAAATCAATAAACAAGATACAGGACCCGGTCATTATTTCAACACAGATACTCAGAAGGGTCAGAAGTCCTGAGTTCATGACTCTTGAAAAAGACGAAATAGAGCTTCTTCTTGAACTTGCAAGAGGTTCAATAATTAACCAGATGCTTGAAAGTCTCGAATATATTTTCACCCTCAAGGGCGGTTTTTTCAACAGGAAAAAGTACGCATCTTTTAAAAAGACAGTTTTCGATTACTTCAAGGCAAATGCAGCGAAGAACCAGTTTTTTGCAAAATGGCTCGAAAAAGGTATTGCCAAGGGTAACAGTGAAACAAAAGCTATCATTCAGGGGAGGTGATGAAATATGGAAGAACGGAGAAATAAACCTGAATTTGAAAGATCACCTAAAAAGTGGCGGTATAATTTTTCTAAATCCCTATTTACATTCTGGAAAACAGTTAAGATGTATGGCGGAGAAAACGAAAGAATAACTGAAGAGATAACCTTTTTTAAAGATGTTCTGAATTTTTTCTTTGCAGATAAAGAAGAGCTGTCAATAACTTTTGATGGAATTGATATTAAGGTAGATAAAGTCAGAATAAGAGGTCAGCGGCAGGATGATAAGTATTTTGAAGATGTTTATGACCTTCTTCTCTCGCTATGTCTGGCAGGAATCACTTTTAGAAGCGGTGTTTCGGATAAAGAGATTCTTGATTTTTTCAGAGTGATAGGAAAATATCCGGTTGGCAGAGAGCCTAAGATACAGGCATTCGAAAGGATCAAAGCCGATCTTCAGGATTTGAAATATATTGAGATCATTCCATATGATCCTGAAGAATCCGGGAACCTGCCGATCTATACGGTCGATCAATCCATAAGAAGGATCTATAGAACCTTGTCCGGTGAATATAAAGAATACAAGAAAATGGTAGATGCTGTTGAAAATATTCCACTGAGAACAGTTGAAAGATCATCGCAGGATCTGATTACGATAATTCAGAATATTGATAATGCCAACACGAGGAATTTACTCCTTTTTCTTTCATCTCTGCCGGCTTATGGTGGTACTTTTAAAGGTGCTTCCGCTGCGGCAAGAACAATTTATTCGATCTTTACCTCCTTGAAACTGGATTTCGATCTCAATATTACAAAAAGAACGGCCATATCGGCTTATTTCCAGTATTTTACAAATGATCTGGACAAAGGATACAGCGCCTTATCGAGAATGGACGAATTCAACTACAGCCGTATTGAAGCTGCTGTCAATTCAGCCTGGAAGATCACAGATTTCAGCGATGACGGCATATTGAAATCCGGCACTTCAAGCACAACGATATCAGGTGATATTTTAAAAGTTGTGGCATATTATGATTCAGTGACAAAGAAATGGCCTGACAGGGTCGGGTATAAAGGTCCTACACTGTCAAGACCGGAAGCGTTGAGGAATATTCTGCGGAATGTTAAGAAAGGAGCTTTCAGAAAAGAGATTGCTGAAGCATTTGCGGGAATTATCGGAATATATCCATGTGGGAGTTTTCTGAAAACTGTTTCCACAAATGAAACGGTGGTTTCAGGAGGGAGATTTAAAAGCTATATTGATGAAGCCCCTGTTTTTGTACTTAACCCCGATCTTTCGGTAAAAGAGATCAGAATAATGAAGGCCGACAATCTTGTCGATATCCCGGGATCCGGCGGGGTCATACTTCCGGCTGCAACCCTTGCACAGATGCTTTCATTCTATTTAAAGGATGAATAATTTTAGCGGACAGTTGATTATAGCGAAAAGGCTGAGTATACTGTGCAATGTGTGTCGAGGGTAAAAACCGGAGAGGGATATAATGCTAAAAAAATCATTTACAATCTTTGCTGTTTTATTAAGCGTTGTTTTTCTGAGTTGTCAGAATGATTCAACTGACCCTGTTCTGAATCAGAACTGTAGCATTGCCAATCCCTGTCCGATTGGATATGAGTGTAATCTGATGGCAGGTAAATGCGAACTTTCCGGTGATGACAGTTCAAATATACTTCCTGACGAGGGAGGTCTTCCTGATGACGGTTCAACTCTTCCTGATTCAGACAATTATAGTCCCAAAGGCAATGTGATCTGTGACTGTTTCGGAACGGAATATACTGTTCCTGCGAAGTTTGAAAATACACAAGGCTGGTGCAAAGCCGATGAAGACGGTGACGGAATTCCTAACTGTATTGAAGTTGCAAACGGTGTCGAAGTTGATACGGATGAAGATGAAACCGCTGATTATAAAGATACTGACAGCGACGGAGACGGGATCCCCGATTCTAAAGAATGTTCAAATCTTCCATGCAAAGATACTGACAGTGACGGTATAACTGATTACAGGGATAATGACAGTGATGAGGACGGTATCCCTGATAATGTTGAGTGTTTTTCAGATCCGTGTGTTGATTCTGATAATGACGGTACTCCGGACTACCTTGATACCGATTCTGACAACGATGGAGTTCCCGATATCAGTGAAACTGCAAAAGATACTGACAAGGACGGAATTCCGAATTTTCTTGATGATGATTCTGACGGTGACGGAATACCTGACGGAGAAGAATGTTCTTCAATTCCATGTGCCGATTCTGACAGTGACGGAGTTCCTGATTTTGTTGATGCTGATTCAGATGGAGACGGACTTCTGGATAATCAGGAAATTTTCTGTACTACCCTCGGAATCCACACTAGAACACAGGCTGATACTGACGGTGATGGATACAGCGATCTGGCAGAGATTTTGATAGGATCTGACCCTTGTAATCCACTTGAAGGTGTTAAGGATAAAGGAGTTGATTTTTATTTTGAACTTCCATATCAGGGTGAGCAGAAAGAGGATGTTCTTACTTT
>DAOQAY010000062.1:0-5163 GCA_035354435.1 bacterium | reverse complement strand
ATAAAATACGCTGCTTTTTCTCTATATGTACAGCCTGCTGATGACGGTGACGGAGGAACGATCGATACGGCATGTTTTTTGAAAAAAGTGGAAGCGATGGAGTATGTTCCTGTCATGAACGGTTGTAATGAAACTATAGTTGCAACAGCTGCCGCATTTAACGGTTCTGCCTATAATAACGGTTTCAATAATTTTACGACAGGTACTTCAAGCGCTCTGACTCCCGGAAATAAACTTACATTTAAAGTGGTAGCTCAGAACGATACATGTTCAGAAGCCACAGCGGTTGCAAAGATGTTCAAGGCTTTTATAAATGTTGTCGATAACGGTACCGGTTCCGTACTTGATACTCAGGAAGTCACAATAATTGTTCCGGGAAAAGTATCTGGTTCAGACTGGTAGTTTAGAATTCTTCGAACTGATCATCATCAAGAAATGAATTTGAACTGAAATCGCTTTCTTCAAAAGTGTCTTTGCCGGTTTTGTCGGGTGATTTTTTGTTTTCAAATCCGATAGAATAAGGATCTTTGGTAATCTCTTTGAACTGCTGCACATCTGTTTTCGGGACATATATCTCGTTTTCGCTCAGTTTGAACTTCATGACTTCATCATTGAGGTTCTTTGAAATAGCCGCCATGTCCATTGCACTGCTTGCAAGCTGTTCAACAAGTGCTGCATTGCGCTGGGTTACTTCATCCATCTGCATTATCGCAGAGTTTATCTGCCTGATACCTTTTGATTGTTCTTTTGATCTTCCTTCAATCTCTCTCATTTCTGCGGCATTGTTCTGAATGTTGAACACGACATCCATAAGTATCTGAGAAGTCATTCTTGTAATATTACTTGCGTTTGTAGTCATTTCCTCGTTCGAATCGACAAGCTGTTTGATTTCGCTTGCTGCATCAGCACTTCTCTGTGCAAGACTTCTCACTTCGCTTGCAACAACTGCAAAACCCTTTCCCTGTTCTCCTGCCCTTGCAGCTTCGACTGCGGCATTAAGAGCGAGCAGATTCGTGTGGAATGCTATTGAATTGACCATATCGACTATTTCACTGATCCTTGCACCGGAATCTTTTACCTGTCCGATTGCTTTTTCCATCTGTTTGAGATGTTCCTTCCCTTTTTCAGCCCTTGAAGCAGTCTGTGTGATGTTGTCAGTCAATGTTACGCTTACCTCTGCTGTGTCGTGGATTGAAGCACTTATCTCTTCAATTGAAGCGGCTGTCTCTTCAAGGGATGATGCCATCTGCTGAGTTGCGCTTGAAAGCTGATTATTGCCGCCGGATATCTCATTGGAGCTGTTGAGGATGTTTTCCGCAGTATTTCTTATGGAATAGATAATGTTCTTCAGCGTAGTTATAAATTCATTAAAATTCTCAGTCATTTCACCTATTTCGTCGTTAAATCTTTTTACAAGCATTACATCAAGGTCGCCTTTTGCGCCTTTTCTGAAAGCTTCATTGATCTGTCTTAACGGACTGATAATTATCCATTCAACAACAAAATAAGTAAGCAGTGCATAAAGTAGCATCACAAAAATGAAAAGAAGTACTGATTTTACACCGAAAGAGGCAATAAAATCAGATGCGTTGGACGGTGCGGATGCAATAAGTATCCAGTTCAGAGGTTTATATTTTAAATATACAGCCGTATTTTCATGACCTGATTCAGGTGTAAAGTTAATCGTTCCATCGCCTGTGTTGATTATTGTTTTGATATAGTCATATTTTGTTGACCAGTTCTGACCTTTTCCTGTCGGGTGAGTTATCCATGTTCCGGTGTTTGCGTCAATTACAGATATTGTCGTTCCGCCGTCAAGTATGATATTCGTGAGTCCGGCTTCTATTTCCCGCATGATTCTCTGTGCTGATCTTGAATCCTGAAATTCAGTGGTATTTATTCTTCTGACAGTTTCAACCTGACTATAAACAGTGTTGAGGATGTTTTTCAAATTTGATTCAAGTACGCTGTCTGATACATCTGATACCATGAATCTTGTAGCAACGATCGTTATCACTGAAAAAACAAAAGTGATGACAAGGTTGATTGCAAGAAGCTTCCATTTTAAATACCAGTCTCTAAAACCCATCATCGCAAGACTCCGAAATAATTGGCACTTGCTGATAGTAATTTAATATCACTTAATTTTCAAGGATATTTTGCCTTATTGCGCAGGAAGAATTAATATCGGTGAAGTGAAAAAACAGGAGAAATCATGAAACTTCTGGTGAGTTTTGTAGCAAGACAGAGTGTTGTCCAGTCGGCTGTTATTCAGGAAGCCCGCCCTGACCATATTCTGTTCATTTCAACTCCGATGGCGGCGGAGAACGGCTGGAATGAAAGAATTCCGATGCTTGTCGCCAGAAACGGAAATATTCTGATACCTTACACCAATATTTTTATAACTGAGGATATTTCCCTGAGCGTGCTTGTTGAAACGGTGAAAAAACATCTCCATTCAATAATGAAAAAAATGAAGCTGACTGAACTTTTTTTTGATGCTTCATCAGGAAAGGGGATTCACAGGATAGCTATTTCGGAATATCTGAAAAATCTGGCGGAAAAAAAGGGAATGGATTTTTTTCTTGTCTATTTTGATGCAGATACAAGACAGATGAGAAGGATCTGTCTGAGCGGCGGAGCGTTTTCCGAATATAAAAGCTCAGTATCAATTGACTGGAATATTAAAGACCGTCTTTCTTTCAGCGGAGCGGAACTTGCCGGAATGACAGATATTCTTGTGGACGGTTACGATTTTTTCAGCGAGAGTAAAGACCAGTATGATGAACTGTACAGCAATCTCTGTTCCTCGATGATTCTGAGGGCCTTTTTTTCTTCCTACGACAATATAAAATCCATTGTTGATACCACTTCAAAATCTGAGGATCTTAAGTTCAGTGAGGTCGCTTTCAACCGTTTTAAGCAGAAATATGTGAAAGATTTTGAAAAAGAAAGTCAGCTCAATATAAGGTCGCAGATATCAGTTGTGTTTGAGAAAATAGTCAGTTATGCAGTCTACAAGGCGGTTATGAACAATCCGATCCTGCGGGAAAGTGTCGCTTCAATTCATCAGAATGTTAAAATTGACGGCAAGGCGAATTCACTGATCGAGATAGATACTCTTGTGATGTTCAGGAATGGTTATATTCATGTTTTCGAGACAAAAAGCAGCCATGCTTCAAATAAGGATATCAATTCAAAGATCCTTGTGCTGAGGCGTTATCTGGGTGAAAGCACCGGCATGGACATTGTTTTCCCTTTCACGGCTGAAGACATTGCGGCGTTCGAAGAGAAGAACGAGAGATTCCTGAGAAGATTTTACAGCAAAGGACTTAAAAACGGCATTACATGGGTGAATTTCTTTTCCTCCACAGATAAGGATATAACTCCAGTCGACATGATAGCGGAAAGGCTTATTGATATTGCATTGAGATATAACTAATGAACCTGAAAAACTACAGGACTTCAGAAAATGAAACAAAAAGGCTTGAAAGCATCCTGTCGCTTATCCCGGAAAATTGCAAAACAGCTCTCGATGTGGGAGCAAGGGACGGCTTTCATGTTTCTAATATGGCAGACCGTTTTGAAGAAATAACAGCTTTAGACCTTACAACGCCGGAAATATCAATAAAAAATGTTGAATGTGTCGCAGGAGACATCAGAAAACTTCAATTTTCCGACAATTCATTTGATATGGTATTTTGCGCTGAAGTTCTTGAACATATTCCTGAAGAATTCCTCGGAGTTGCATGCAGTGAACTTGCAAGGGTTTCAAAAAAATATCTGATGATCGGTGTTCCGTATAAACAGGATACAAGAGTCGGCAGGCTTGTCTGTCAAAACTGTAAAAAGATCAATCCGCCGTGGGGACATGTGAATGAATTTGATGAAAAAAAACTTCTTTCGCTTTTTCAGGGATTGATTGTTGAAAAGATTGAACTTGTCGGTAAAGGTGGACGGAAGACCAATTTCCTGACAGTTTTTTTGAGGAGCATAGCAGGATATCCGTATGGAACTTATCATCAGGATGAGCCTTGTATATATTGTAATTCCAAAATGATCTGTCCGTCACATATTTCATTTGTTCAGAAAACACTCTGTTTTGTTGCGGAAATACTCGAAAAAACACAGAACCGTATAATAAGGAAAGATCCGCACTGGATACATATCCTATTTAGCAAAAACAGTTAATTTGTTGAAATTCCACCATAAATATGTAATCTCGATTCATAGATTTTGATGGAGACTGAAAAATGATCTTCTGGATTGGTTTTTTTGCTTTTGTATTTCTTGCACTTTATGTCGATATGACCGTGCTTAATAAAAAAGTTCACACGATAAGGCTCAAAGAGGCTCTGAAGCAGAGTGCATTCTGGATCGGGCTTGCCGTCATATTCAATATTGCAGTCTATTTTTTCATGGGTACTGAAAAAGCTGTCGAATTTCTCACGGCTTATCTGATCGAAGAATCGTTAAGTATGGATAATCTTTTTGTTTTTCTGATGATATTCCAGTATTTTCAAGTTCCTGACCAATATCAGCACAAAGTTCTGTACTGGGGAATACTTAGTGCGATCGTAATGCGTCTTATCTTTATTTTTGCCGGTGTGACACTCGTTGCCAAATTTCACTGGGTTATCTATGTTTTCGGAGCATTCCTTGTTTTCACGGCGATAAAAATGCTGCTGAAAAAAGATGAAGAGATACATCCTGAGAACAATCCCATGTTGAAACTGTTTAAAAGGTTTGTGCCGGTAACTCACGAATATCACCAGTCACATTTTTTCACAAAAGAAGCGGGTCGCTTAATTGCCACGCCTCTTATGGTAGTCCTTTTTATGATCGAAATTTCTGATATCGCTTTTGCAGTCGATTCGATACCGGCTGTACTGTGTGTCTCCAACGATCTTTTCATTGTCTATACATCCAATATATTCGCGATATTAGGACTCAGATCGCTTTATTTCGCACTTGCCGGATTGATGCCGCTTTTCCACTATCTTAAATACGGACTTGCGTTCATACTCGGATTCATCGGCACAAAAATGCTTATAGTGAATTTTTGTAAGATTCCGACCGGAATCGCACTCGGAGTGGTCGGCTCCATCCTCATACTTTCAGTCATCGCTTCAATAGTATTTCCGCCGAAAAAGAAAGAGAACT
>DAOQAY010000061.1:0-15744 GCA_035354435.1 bacterium | reverse complement strand
CAGTGTTACCAGTATCGCCAGTGTTACCAGTATCGCCAGTGTTACCAGTATCGCCGGTGTTGCCGGTATCGCCAGTGTTACCGGTATCGCCAGTATTACCGGTATCGCCAGTATTACCGGTATCGCCAGTGTTACCAGTATCTCCGTCTGAAAGGTCTGGATCGTCAGGCTGGTCAAAGTCGTTTGAGTCATCATCTGACAGAACTGATTCATCGGACAGATCGGAGTCGTCAGAAATTTCAGACTGATCAGAGTCTATTAATGCTTCATTATCCACATCGGCAAACTTTTGGAAATTGCATGAAAAAAGCAGAGTTGCAATTAAAAGGGTTATTAGTAGTTTTTTCATCGGTTCTCTCCTGTTTTACCAATTGTAATAAGTCTATAAATTATTGAAAGTATTATGATATATGTTACAAAGAACACCGAAATGGAGATAAATATGAAAGAGTATGTTTTTGCCGATGCAAAAAAACAGGATAAAAAAGAAAGAATGGTGAAAGATATAACTGTCGAAATGGCTGTTACAAAAAAATTGTGTTTAGATTTTTTCCATGACGGTGCAATTCTGATAGTAAAAATAAGCCATATTCCGAAAATTATTATAAAAGCTATAGAAAAGAACTTGATCCTTGCCCCGTTATAAGTGATAACAGTTTTTTCAACATACGGATTTATATCTGTTATCGCATTGTCCAGATTTTTTACACGATCCCATTTTTCATATGGAAAAGAGAGAGAAAAAAGGTAAACATCCTTGACAGGGGGAGTTTCGTAATGATTGAATATTGCTGAGTCAAATGTCATTTTTTCGGTGTCAACAGATTCGGAACACACGGTAAGATCATTGATAATATTATCGATCTGAGTTCGGTCTGTGGTAATAACTGTCACCGGAAAACAGGCATTCAGACTTTCCATAAAAGTGAAAAAATAAATAATGACATTGAAAACGACAAAGAACAGTAACAATGCAAAGTTTTTGTATATTGCAGTGACGATAAAATTTCTTTCTTCCATGAAACCTCAGGTGTCAATAACAATTTTCGGAAAACATTATAGCACTAAAAGACCTTATGTAAATGTAAAATTAGTTGACTTGAAGTGATTAATGAGTATAAATCAGCGTGTTTTTAAGCACCCCTGTGGTTGTTTCTGTACCTGTCTCTTTGTTATAGAAGAGTGAGCAGAAATTCAGGGGGATGTTGAACAGGTAAAATCTTAGGAGGAAAAAATGCCTGACATTAGAGACTTATTGAAAGCTGGTGCACACTTCGGTCATCAGAAACAGAAATGGAATCCCAAAATGGCGCCTTACATTTTCACAGAACGCAACAACATTCACATCATCGATCTTCAGAAGACCGTCGAACTTGTTGAAGATGCAAAGAAATTCGTTAAAACCATCGGAATGAATGGTGACACGATATTTCTTGTAGGAACGAAAAGGCAGGCTCAGGAAGTTATTAAAGAAGAAGCTGAAAAAGCAGAAATTCCTTATGTAAACTACCGTTGGCTCGGTGGAATGCTTACTAATTACGCTACGATTAACCAGTCTGTTAAAAAGTTGCAGAAATTTGAAGAGGTTCTCACTTCTGAAAAAAGGAAACTTTATAAGAAGAAAGAGCTTTCCGATATGGAAAAAAAGAAAGCAAAACTTGAAAGAAACCTTTTAGGTATTTCAAAAATGGACAAAATGCCGAGTGCTGTTTTCATAGTTGATCCTGTGAAGGAACACCTTGCAGTTCATGAAGCTAAAATACTCGGTATTCCGGTTATCGCTATCACCGATACAAATGCAGATCCTACACTGATCGACTTTGTAATTCCGGCTAATGATGACGGAATGAGATGTATTTCTATAATTACTTCTGATATCGTCGGAGCATATCTTGAAGGGCTTGATATCTACAAACAGAAGATTGTTACAGATCAGAAAGATAGAAAAGATAAACCTAACAAGGCTGAAACAAGAAGTGTTGCAGGCAGAAAAGTCAGAGTAAAAAGAATAGCAACATCTGAAAATGAAGATGAAACTGAAGGTGCTGTTGAAGATAAGTTTGAAGGCAAGGAAGAATCAAAGTAAAAGAAATCGGAGGATAATATGGATATTTCTGCATCTCTGGTCAAAGACCTCAGAGAAAGAAGCGGTGCAGGCATGATGGACTGCAAAAAGGCCTTACAGGAAGCCAATGGCGATATGGAACAGGCTGTTCAGATATTGAAAGATAAAGGAATTGCCAAAGCTGCTAAAAAATCGGGCCGCGTTGCAAGTGAAGGAGCGGTTCTCTCTGTTATAGACAATTCTAAAGGACTTCTTCTTGAGCTTAATTGTGAAACTGATTTTGCTGCAAAGAGCGAAGGTTTTGTAAATCTTTCCAAGGTTATGACAGACTACTTCATGAATAATGCAAAAGAAGAAGGTTCGGTTGTATTCATGGAAGAGAAATTTTATGATGACTCTGTCGAAAAGATCACTACTGAAGCCGTGGCTTCGATAGGTGAGAATATCAGACCCAGAAGATTTGTCAGATTTATAGGCAAAGGCGATTCATTGATTCATTCATATGTTCATATGGGCGGAAAGATAGGTGTAATGGTTGAAGTTAAGGCTGCTTCAAAAGACGCTTTAAGCAATCCTGAAGTTATTGAAATGAGTGACAGCGTTGCAATGCAGATCGCGTCAATGCGCCCTGACTGTGTTGATGAATCATCATTCCCGAAGGAAAAACTTGAATCAGAAAAACATGCTTTCCTTGCACAGGTGCTTGAAATGGGTAAGCCTCAGAATATAGCTGAGAAAATCGTTGAAGGCAAACTGAAGAAGTTCGTTGCAGAGAATACTCTTCTTGAACAGGCTTTTGTTATGAACGGTGATATAACTGTTAAACAGTTTGTTAAAGATACTGCAAAAAAAGTCGGCACAGATCTTCAGATAGTAAGATTCGCCCGTTTTGAACTTGGTGAAGGGATCGAGAAAAAAGAAGTGAATTTTGCTGATGAAGTTGCTGCTCAGCTTAAATAATTAATGAATGAATTAAATTTCAGAAGATTTCAAGGAGCGTCTCTCAAAAAGGCGCTCCTTTGTTTTTTTGTAGTCTTTGTATTGTTTCCTCTAAACGGACAGGAATCATCTGTTCCTGCTGCAAATTCTGAAAAAAATGTTGTAGACAGAGATGAATTTATAAAAATCTTTGTTGAAAAGGCTGAAATAGTAGATTCTTTCAGATACAAAATTCAAAGTGCTCAGGCGGATTATGATAAGGTTCTTGCTCAGTATTTTCCGAAGATGAAAATGGTTTTCGGTTTGGGTCCTCATCCGAAATATGAATATGAAAGGGCAGGCATTCAAAAAGATGATGACGGTGAATATTATTTTAAGGAAAGTAACTGGGACAAACATTACTATGACTTCAGTGAATACGGAGTTGCAATAAGAATAAACGGTGAAATGGTAATGCCTGTTTTCACTTTCGGCAAGATCAAGAACGGGCTGGATGCCTCCAAGGCAAATATCGAGGTCAAAAAAGCCGAATCGATTATTGGAGAAGCTAAAGTCAGAAAAGAAGCGGCACTTTATTACTGGTCCTGGGTAATGGTTAATGAGATCCTTTCCTTTATGGAGCCTGCTATAGCCAAAGTTGACGAGGCTGAGGGGAAATTAAAGGAAATGCTTTATGAAGAAAAAGAAGGTGTGCGTCAGAAAGACCTTATTAAACTTAGAATTGAAAAAGAAAAGCTGGCATATAATCTTAAAAAGCTTCAACTTCAGAAGGATACTTTAAAAAGTGTTCTTGATGCGGTTCTTGGCGATAACTGGATTCTTGCCGATTCGACTGTCACCGCAATGAAATTTGAGAAAACATATGATGAAATAGTAGATTTTACATTTAATTCGAGTCCTTATTCAAAAATGATGCAAAACGGGCTTTCAGCTTATGAACATCTTTATCATCTCGAGATATGCAGACTTCTTCCTGATTTTGGATTTGCAGGTTCATTTTCATATAAATACACAAGTTCAGTCTATGAAAAAAATTATCCGAATCCTGATAGTCCCTACAACGGATGGGATGGCGAAGTAGGGATAGGTCTTTCTATAAACCTTAATTTTGTTGAACAGGGAAGAAATGTTCAGAAGGCAAAGGCTGAATGGAATGCATTTAAATCACAGACTAATTTTCTGAAGAAAACATATCCTCTTCAGATCAAGGAAAAATATAACGATCTTAAATCACTTGAGAGTCAGATTTTTCATATAGGAAAAGCCAGAAAATATGCTAAAGGCTGGATGACTTCTGAATTCGGTAATTACGAGAGTGGATTTAACGGTCCGAATGATCTGATAGATTCCGTAAAACTTTATTTTGAGAATGAACTTCTGTATATTCAATCAGTGTTTGATTATAATATGAAGATTGAAGAAATTAATGAAATGTCCGGAATGAGGTGAAAATGAGATATCTGGTTGTTTTTCTATTCATGTTTTCATTTATGCAGGTTGTCGCTCAGACACCGGAGCCGGCTAAAGCTTCTTCTGCTCCTGTACTGAATGTCAATGATGCTGTAAAATTTCTTGAAGCGAAAGAACAGATCCTTGAAAAGTGGGGGAATACTAAGGCTAAGAAAGGTTCTGCTGAGTTCAGGAAAAAAGATGTTGAAATGAAGAAGGTGATTGATGAACTTATGGATTATCAGTTTATTGCAAAGCATATCATCGGCGAAAAATGGGGCACAACTTCCGTGGAAAAGAAAGATCAGTTTTTTGCAAAGATAAAGGAACTTTTTACGGAATTATATCTTGAAAAGGCTTTTTACAACAAAAGCTATGAAAAGAAATATATAGACAAGGGGAGTGAAAAACTTTATATCAAGGGGATTCCAGAAAGTGTTTTTATAACTTCTGAAATTCAGGCTGCATTTAAAGGAAAACCTGTAATATATGAATTGATCTATCATCTCAGGATCGTTGACGGAACATATAAGATCTTTGATATTGAGCTTGATACAGTAAGTCTAGTCAGAAATTACAAGGAACAGTTCACTAAGAATGTGAAGGACCAGTCAATTGACGAACTTATTAAAATGATAGATAAGAAGATCAAAAACAAGGATGGCGACGGGTCGTTTTTTTCTCCTAAAAAGGATTCCAGATAGTTGAAAACAAAAATTCTTATCCATTCATGCTGTGCTCCATGCACAACGGCTACTCTTGAAAAGATCCGGAATGATAATAATGCAGATATAGAGGTTTTTTATTACAACCCTAACATTTCACCGGCTGAAGAAGAGGAAAAGAGATTTTCTGAACTTTCATTGTACCTTGAGAAAAGATATGGCAATGAAGTAAAGCTTATCCGTGGAGAGTATGATGCCCATAGATGGAATTCACTTGTGACTCCGATTGAATTGAGCGGGGAGGGCGGGTTCAGGTGTAAAGTATGTTACTACATCAGGCTGCTTGAAACATTTAATAAAGCTGTTGAAACTGGTGCAGACCTTGTTACAACTACTTTAAGTATTAGTCCTTATAAGAATTATGAATGGTTAGATGAAATAGGCAGACTTCTTTCAAAAAAGACAGGTATCGGATGGTTTCTTGAAAAGTGGGACTATAAAAGATCGGTTGAAATATCCAAAGAATACGGATTATATCGCCAGAATTACTGCGGATGCGAATTCAGCAGAGTTGAAAGGCTTAATCTTTCAAAACGGCAAGGTTCCTGACAAAAAGTTTTTCATTCATCAACTCTTTCATAGCTTTTTCGCAATGGGACAGTTCGAGTCCAGATATCAGGCTGTTTTTAATAATCTCTGAAAGAAGTGTTATATTCTGCATTCTTGTATCTGGCAGATTATCTCTGTAAACCCTTAAATTCCTGACATTTTTCTTCAGGGCGACGCTACTCACATCATCACTTCTAACTTCAGCATCCTGCCCGGTTCTTACTGATAGCGGCTGCCAGGAAGTATCGTACCAGACAAGTGTACCGCCGTTTTTCAGCATTGAATTCATTGCTCTGAGCGCTTCATGCCTTTCGAGGCTTATCACAAGATCGGCATCTCCTGATTCGATAAGCGGAGAGTTGATTCCGTCTCCTATCCTCAGTTGAGATACCACGATCCCGCCTCGCTGGGCAAGTCCGTGTGTATCAACAGCTTTCAGTTTGTATCCTGCATAGTTTACTGCTCTGACAAGAATTTCGCTAAGCATTCCTATTCCCTGACCGCCGACTCCTGTCATATAAATATTCATTTTTTTCATGATCCGACTCCCTAGTATTTTATTGCAGTTACGGGACAGGTCTGAATACAGCTGCCGTCACCGATGCACAGATCCTTGTTAATAGTGATACTTCCATCCGGATTCCGGTAAAAAGATGGGCATGCAAAACTGTTTATGCATTCATTTGATCTATCACACAGAACCTGATCTATTTTCACCTGTTTCAGTGGTGCATCACTTTTGCGTTTCTGGGCTTTCATGAATTTCAGCATACATGGGTGTTTTGCTATAACTACAGAAAATCCCTCATAATTTACTGCCTCTATAACAGCTTCGGTCAATTTTTTCTGATGATAGGTATCAACTTCTAAGATCTTATGAACACCCATTCCTTCAAGCATTTGTTTTACCGGGATCTTTTCGGTGATCTCATCGAAATTTCTTCCTGTCGCAGGATGTTCCTGATGACCTGTCATTGCAGTTGTTCCGTTCTCCATGAGTATCAGAGTGATGTTGTGCTTGTTGAAAATTGCATTGACGATCCCTGCTGCTCCGGCATGAAAAAATGTGGAATCTCCAAGAAAACATACAACTTTTCTGGTCTTGTTGAAAAGTGCGAGTCCGCTTGCTATTCCAGTTGAGGCTCCCATGCTCATCAGAAGCTCCACCATGTTGTAGGGTGGGAGGAACCCAAGCGTATGACATCCGATATCACCGACTTTTATATCGCTTTCTTTCAGTGCTTTTTTTATGGCGTAAAATGCTGACCTGTGACCGCAGCCGGGGCACAATTGAGGCGGTCTTGCCGGAACTGGTTTATCATTGGAGTTCTTTTCAGCAGGTTTAACAATATCCGGCCAGTCTCTGCTTAATATTTCTCTCACTTTGTCAGGAGTATATTCACCGACAAAATCTTCAGGATCTGTTTTTCCTTTAATTGAGCATTTGACACCTTTGTCAAAAGCCGCAGTTTTAATTTCCTGTTCTATAACATTATCAAGTTCCTCAAGTATTTTCACTTCATCATGTAAATTGATAAATTCAACAATATCATCAAGTTGTAGTGGATAGACAAGTGCAAGTTTAAAGATATCAGGTTTGTCAGGAACGGATTCGAGGACATCCATTACCGAAAGATAAGTTGTTCCGGCAGTGATAATTCCTTTTTTACTATTATTATTGATAAAAACATTGAGATCTTTCAGGAATTTATCGGAAGCAACTTCATTAAGTCTTGACAGTGCTCTTCTTTTCATCGGAAAAACAGAAGCTGTTATCGGAATGTAAGGTCCATTCGATCTATCAAAAAGAGGAGTATTATCAACATGTTGAGGTTCAAATGCATCAAAATTGACAAGCTCTTTCTGATGGCAGGTGTGAGTGGTAAGTCTTAATATTACAGGCATATTCTTTTCTTTTGACAGTTTTGCAGCGGCCTTGAAATAGGTGTATATCTCGGAAGGACTTGACGGTTCGAGAACCGGAATATATGCAAGTTTGGCGATATGCCGGTTATCCTGTTCGTTCTGCGAAGAATGTGCTCCTGGGTCATCCCCGATAACGATCACCATTCCTCCGATGAGGTTCATGTGCCCAAGCTGGACAAGTGTGTCTGCGGCGACATTAAGACCGACGCTTTTAAAAAAAACACAGCTTAAATGACCATTTACACTTGCACCGTATGCGATCTCCGTTGCAATTTTTTCATTGGTTGAGAATTCAAAATAGAACGGGCGCTTTTCGACAGGAATTGTCGCTATGGCAGTTGCAATTTCAGGTGTCGGACTGCCGGGATAGCTTGTAACGACCCTGACACCCGATTCGATCATTGCCCTTACGATTGCAGTGTTTCCTATCACAATTTCTGAAAAAGATTCCTTTCTTAACAATAATTCTCCGTAATTGATCATGATCCCTCCATGATTGAAAATATATTAAGCAACTCCGAATATTATCATTTTAATAGCAGGTGGTCAATATCTTGATTTATGGCGCAAATTAGTGTAGATTTTTGAGTTTTTGAATGGTTTCCAATTGCAAACTTTTATAAGGAGTTGAAATGATGAGAAGGATTATCGCAATGTTCGGTGTGCTTGTTTTGCCGTTCATGGTGTTTTCAAGTGAAGCAGATTTGGTAATTCCTACACTTGACGCAGGTCAGACTAACTTGCTGATGCTTGGATTTGTTGTATGTTTTCTGGGTCTTGGGTTTGGAGTTTATCAGTATCTGAAAGTCAAAGGTATTAAAGCTCACAAGTCGATGCTTGATGTATCCCGGACGATTTTCGAAACATGCAAAACATATCTTCTTCAACAGGGTAAGTTCTTGTTAATACTTGAAGTTTTCATCGCAATTTGTATTGCATTCTATTTTGGATACCTTCAGCATAATTCTGTAGGATCAGTTGTTTTGATACTGCTCTGGTCTGTAATAGGAATTCTCGGTTCTTACGGTGTTGCATGGTTCGGTATCCGTATGAACACTCTTGCAAACAGCCGCATGGCATTCTCATCACTTGAAAGAAAGCCGTTGAAGCTTCTCAACATTCCTCTCGATGCCGGTATGTCGATCGGTGTTGTTCTTGTTTGCGTTGAACTTATTATGATGCTTATAATACTTCTTTTCGTTCCGAGAGAGTCGGCAGGTGCTTGTTTTATCGGTTTTGCTATTGGTGAATCACTCGGTGCTTCAGCTCTCCGTGTTGCCGGCGGAATTTTCACAAAGATCGCCGATATCGGTTCTGATCTTATGAAAATAGTTTTTAAAATTAAAGAAGATGATCCCCGTAACCCAGGTGTTATTGCAGACTGTACCGGTGATAATGCCGGTGACTCTGTAGGTCCTACAGCCGACGGTTTTGAAACCTACGGCGTAACCGGTGTTGCACTTATCAGCTTTATTGTTCTTGCAGTAGGGTTTGTTCCGGGATTGACCGAAGCTCAGAAACTTATTGCACAGACATCGCTTCTTACATGGATTTTTGTTATGAGAATTCTCATGGTCATCACTTCCATCGTGGCTTTCTGGATTAACAGAATTATAGCCGGTGTGATGTATACTGGCAAAGATGACATGGATTTCGAGCATCCTCTTACCATGCTTGTCTGGATAACATCAATTCTTTCAATAACAGTAACTTTTGCAGCCAGTTTTTTTATGATCGGGCCGGATACTCAGATTGTAAGCCAGCTTCCGAATGCAGGAAGTCTCTGGATAGTTCTTTCTATAATAATTTCTTTCGGAACCCTCGGAGCGGCGCTTATTCCCGAGTTTACAAAAATATTCACCAGCCCTAAATCGAAGCATGTTCAGGAAACTGTCAATGCATCTCGTGAAGGCGGTCCGTCGCTCAACATTCTCTCAGGTCTTGTCGCTGGTAATTTCAGCGCTTTCTGGCAGGGTATGGTTTTCTTCGGTCTGATGTTCGGTGCATATTATGCGAGCGGTTTCGGGCTTGACTCAATGATGATCTTCCCCTCTATTTTCGCTTTCGGTCTGGTCGCATTCGGAATGCTGGGTATGGGACCGGTTACAATTGCAGTTGACTCATACGGTCCGGTAACTGACAATGCACAGTCTGTATATGAACTGTCACTTATTGAAACTATTCCCAATGTTGATAAGGAAATAGAAAAAGATTTCGGTTTTAAACCGGATTTTGACAAGGCAAAATACTATCTTGAAGCAAATGACGGCGCAGGTAACACTTTTAAAGCGACTGCTAAACCGGTGCTTATCGGTACGGCTGTTGTCGGTGCTACCACAATGATTTTCTCTTTGATACTGGTCATTCAGAAAACTCTCGGGATTGATCCACAATCGATTCTTTCAATCCTCAATCCTTATACAATTCTTGGATTTCTCTGCGGCGGTGCGGTAATCTACTGGTTTACCGGTGCATCAATTCAGGCAGTTGTCGCCGGTGCATACAAAGCAGTTGAATATATCAAAAAGAATATCAACCTTGATCCTGATGCGGATCTGAAGGCTTCTACCGAGAAATCAAAAGAAGTTGTTAAGATATGCACACAGTATGCGCAGGCCGGTATGTTCAATATTTTTATCGGAATATTCTCATTTGCACTTGCTTTTGCGTTCCTTTCATCTCCGGCAAGCGGTGATGCAGCAGTCAGCTTTTTTGTCAGCTACCTCATTTCAATAGCACTTTTCGGTCTTTTTCAGGCAATTTTTATGGCAAATGCCGGCGGATGCTGGGATAACGCAAAGAAAGTTGTTGAAGTTGATCTCAAGGAAAAGGGAACTGCTCTTCACGAAGCATGTGTTGTCGGTGACACAGTCGGCGATCCTTTCAAAGATACATCTTCAGTTGCCATGAACCCGATAATCAAGTTCACAACCCTTTTCGGACTTCTTGCAATGGAAATAGCTATTTCTCCTGATTTCCGCAATGTCGCTCCCTATGTTGGCATATTCTTCCTCGCAGTGGCTTTTTTCTTCGTCTGGAGAAGCTTCTACAGAATGAGACTTAAATAATATTTCCAACAAAATTCTAAATGTAAGGGCGAAAGATCTTTCGCCCCTACAAAATCTAATATCTTCTATTTACACTGATGTTGTGAACAATTCCGAGCAAAAAGGAATTGGACAGAAGTGAACTTCCACCGTATGAGAAGAATGGGAGCGGAATTCCTACTACAGGAAGCATTCCAATGACCATTCCGATATTAATCAAAACCTGAAGCCATATCAAAGATGCAGTTCCGACAAGCATAAGTGCAGAGAATTTATCCTGAACGCGACCTATCATACTGATGATTTTTGCAAGAAGATAAAGATAGAGAAGTATGAGTATCGAAACTCCGGCAAACCCGAATTCCTCCGCATATACCGAAAAGATAAAGTCGGTATGATGCTCAGGAATGAAATTAAGCATGTTCTGAGTCCCTTTTTTGTATCCCTTACCATAAAATTTACCGCTTCCTACTGCAATTATGGACTGATGCGTGTGGTATTGTGAAGTGAGCATAAACTCCGAAGTGTCAGATACCATCATTGTTGCAATAGCTACGATCCTTTTTTTCTGATAGTCTTTCATAACAAAATTCCACAGCAACGGGGATGTTACAATAAGAAAGATGATAAGTCCGGCAAGCCATCTACGGTTGATCTTTGTAGATATTATCATTATCAGAGCTATAAGCGAAATAAGAATGGCAGTCCCTAGATCGGGTTCAAAATAAATAAGTATGACAGGAATCAGGAGTGCCAGAACTTCAGGTACGAGATCAAAAAGATTGTACCCATCTTCAAGAGTAGGCTTCATGTTAAGACGATATGACATAAAAAGTATGATTGATACTTTAGTAAGTTCGCTTATCTGAAAATTCATAAACCCCAGATCGAGCCATCTCTGTGCTCCACCGATTTTTTTCCCGATTATCAGGACAAGAACAAGCAGGATGATGTTGGCAGTAAATATAGGGATTGAAAATCGCTCCCATGTTCGCAGATCGCTGTATGATGTAAATAGAAAGACAACTATGCAGAGAGCTACCCATATTATCTGGACATTAAACCTTCCCTGATTTGATGAGAGAGCGCTGCTTAGTGATACAAGTCCTAGACTTAGAATCATTATTACAGGAAATATTAATCCTATATCAAATTTCCGTCTGGGGCTCATTCTTTGAAACTCCTCTTGTAATAATAGGATTTCAGCAGTTTGTATACTATTGGAGCTGCAACACTGCCGCCATGTCCACCATTTTCGACAACAGCAACGGCAACGATTTGCGGGTTTTTGAACGGGAAAAATGCGACAAAAAGTGCATCATCTTCTGTCATGAGTCTTTTTTCATCTTCAGAATCATCAATCATTTTCTTTTCAGAATTGGATATGACTTGACTTGTGCCCGTCTTTCCGGCAGCATCGGGAATAGTGTGATCCGCATGGAAAAAAGCCGTTCCGCCAAGCTCGTTGGTGACTGACCATAACGCTTTGTTTATATTTTCAAAATGCTTATCGTTGATATCAAGAACTCTTACTATTTCATCAGGTATTTTTGTAATGGTTCCATCCTGTGATATAACTTCCTCACCCAGTTTCGGCTTTACTATCACACCGTGGTTTGCAAAAGCTCCGTAAAGCACTGCCAGCTGAAGCGGTGTCATTCTTACATCTCCCTGACCTATGGCAAGGTTCATAAGCAGTCCTTTATGAACTTTCATTCCCGGGTAGTTCATGTTAAACCACTCTCTGTCGGGCAGAATTCCGGCTTCCTCTCCAGGAAAATCTATTCCGGTCTTTGAACCTACACCGAAAAGAGAAGCCATATGTGTTATTTTTTCAAGTCCAAGCTTTTCTGAAAGGTCATAATAGTAAATATCACAGCTTTCCTTTAGCGATCTTTTGAGGTTTACATAGCCGTGTCCCCATTTGTTCCAACAGCATTTCGTATCAGAGCCGAACCACAGACATCCTTGACACAGGAATGTGGACATCGGTGTTATCTCGTGATAATGCAGACCGGCAAGTGCAGATACTACTTTAAATGTCGAGCCGGGGTAATATGTCTGCATTGTAACTTTATTTACAAGAGGCCGGAGTACGCTCTGACTGTATTCACGCCAGATCTTATCAGGTATTCTCTTTCTGGACAGAAGATTGGAATTGAACGAAGGGCTTGAATGCATTGCAAGTATACTTCCTGTGTTTATTTCCATTACAACTGCGGCGCCGCTTGTTTCACCGAAAGCGCTCGATGCAGTTTCCTGAAGATAGGAAAGTATGGTAGTTCTAAGAGAATCACCTTTTTGTGCCGGTTTTGATTTGGGGACAGTTTCATCAATATTTTCAGGAACTTCTATTTTTCTTCCCATGTGGTCAATGATGTGAAAAGCTTCTCCGTATGTGCCATGAAGTATTTGTTCATAGCTTTTTTCGAGTCCCGTTTTTCCCGTAAAATCTTCAGGGTCGTAATTTCCAAGAGTTGCAAGTTCATTCTGATTTATCTTTGAAACATATCCGGTAATATGAGCGGAATTTTCACCGTAGGGATATACTCTTTTATACGAAGAAGATATGATTATTCCAGGAAAATTGGTAAGATAACTTGAGAACTTGAAGAATTTCTTTCTAGGAATCTCGTCTTTTATAAGAAACGGAAGATACCGGCATCTTCCGACGCAGTCTTTAACTTTTGATAACAGAATGTTCCTTTCATCATGGCCGATATCAAGGACAGTGCTTATACGATCTATCTGTTCTTCGATCTGGTCCATAGTTGAAAAGAATACAGGAATAATTGAAATTTTGAATGATGCATCGGTGGATGCAAGAACTTTTCCATCGGAAGTGAGTATGTCTCCCCTTGCCGGGAAGATCTTTTCCTGAAGGATGAAATTATCCCTCGACTTAAGAAAATATTCATCACCTTTGACAACCTGCAGATAAAAAAGTCTGAATAGAAGAAGAAGAAAGGAAACGATCATAACATAAAGAAGGCTCTTGGATTTTTTTGTAGTGTTTTTTACTTCTTCGGACTGCTTCAGAATTCTCATAGCCAGCTGTCCTTGACAAAAAATCTGTCAATGTAAGGTTTGTAAAAAACATATATAATTATAAGTATTAAGGAAGATACAGTCGAGTATGCTAAAAGTTGAAATATTCTCAATTCACCAGTAAAAACAAACACATATAAAAATCTATTCAAGTTGATTATAAAAACTATCAGCAGACAGTTTATCAAAGCTGTCAGAGAAAAATCGAATGCTGTGAAAGAAAAGAAAATGGAAGTTATAATGTATATCTGACATGAAATAAGAATAATAAAAAAGAGTGAAACAGGTGCTCCGGCCTGAGAATAAAGAAAGGTGACAAGAATGATTATAAACAGGCGTTTGTTCACCTTTTTTTCACTGAAAAACAAAGTCGTTATTATTGCAATGTGAGGAAGAATAAAAGATGATATTCCGAAAATATATAATAAATATGAGAACATAAGAAAAATTGTCAATGAAAAGGCAATGAATTTAAAAGACAGAGTTTTCATCTTTTGTATTAGCCCCGACAATTATAAAAATATGATTAAGTTTACCTTTTTTAAAAAGCGGGATTGCTTTTCCTTTCAAAAACAGAATATTGGTTTCGTCTTCCAGAAGTCCGCTTATGATACCGATCGGAATATACGGAATGCTGTAATTTTCACTCAAATTGGCACTGAGAAGTTTCTTTCCCTCTGCAGAAGGCTGATTACAGACCTTATCAAGGAAAAGGATAGAAAGCGATTGACCGTTACCCTTCAAAATGGCGGTACATTCCTCACGGTTTTCAAGTACAGCAGGAATTGTGAACTGTTTCGATGTGATAAGTTCGACTTCGGCTCTTGTTCCCGAGAATGATGTTACAAGACCGATAAGCCCCATACTTGAAACGACTGTAGCTTTCTCAGCCATCAGCTTGGTGTATTCTTCAGAAAAGTTTACTGTTATTCTATTCGGATTTATTTCAGAATAGTTAAGTATTTTCGCCGGAATAATAGTGTAACGGCTGTAGCTGTCTTTCAATTTCAGAAGTTTGGAAAGCTCTTCGTTCTCTCTTTTTATAGCCTCGTTCATGATTAGCTTAACCTTGAGTTCGGCAATTTCCTGTTCAAGAACTTTGTTGGTTTTTCCCACTTCTTTAAGATCCGTCATAATCTGAATGGTTTCTGAGGCTTTTGTAATGTATTTTTGAAAAAATGCTTTTGAATTATCTGCAAAAGTGAATCTAGGAGTGTATTCAAGAAAATATACAGGAACGACCAACGCTGTAACAGCGGAAATCAAAATTAGATATAGGAACAGTTTTTTTCTGTTCAATTCAGTTTAATGAAATAGTTTTCAAAAGTGCCATATTTTCGAGTATCTTTCCAGTCCCGAGAACGACTGCTTTAAGAGGATCATCACAGATTATAACAGGCAGATTTGTCTCTTCTCTAAGCAGGATATCAAGGTTTTTAAGCAAAGCCCCGCCACCGGCAAGAACAATTCCCTTGTCAACTATATCTGCCGCAAGTTCAGGAGGAGTGTTTTCAAGCACTGTCTTTACAGCAGAAACAATAGCCTTGACAACTTCTTCGAGACTTTCCCTGATCTCATCGCTGTTTATTTCGATAGTTTTCGGAACTCCTGCAACAAGGTCAAGTCCTTTAACTTCCATAAATTCCTTGTTTTCATCCGGATATGCGTTTCCGATAGTCCATTTTATCTGTTCTGCCATCCTTTCGCCGATTGCGAGATTATATTTTTTCTTTATATATTCGATGATACTTTCATCCATTTTATCACCGGCAGATTTGACAGATTTGGAATAGACGATGCCTGCAAGTGAAATGACTGCAACTTCGGTTGTTACCCCGCCGATATCAACAATCATATTTCCTGTCGGTTCGGTAACAGGCATATTTGCTCCTACTGCCGCCGCCATGGGCTGTTCAATAAGAAAAACTTCTCTTGCACCGGCACTGAGAGCCGCTTCTTTCACAGTTCTTTTTTCAACTTCAGTGATCCCGTAAGG
>DAOQAY010000060.1:0-16165 GCA_035354435.1 bacterium | reverse complement strand
CAGAAAGTCTTAATTTCCTTGCAAAAAAACGACTGATATGATAAAAATCCCGAGCTTATAGTGCTTTGGGTTAAACTATGATAAACAGTCTTAAAGATATTATTTTAAATAATAACGGTGCTATCAAAGCACTGGAATTTCTTGGAAACGGTGCATCTATCCGTGTTGTGATTGACGAAGATCATGACATTCTGGTTTCAAAAACGGCTGGACGCATATCTGTCAGGGAATTTGACAGTTCTTCCAACCGTCCCGATATCACAATAAATATTCCGGCAGAGATCATTATGTCTATTTTTTCAACTCATGCTGAAACCGCACACGAATTCATAATCAACTCGGCAGATATCATGACTGAAAAAACCAATATTGAAAAAATATCTCTCACCGTACATTCAGGAATTATGAAACTTACACTGCTTGGATATTTAAAGATCATTCCTATCGGTGGTCCGAAGCTGCTTAAAATACTGAGTCGCTACGGAATTGGATCGGTTTCAGAAATAAAAAGAAAACTCACAAAACTTACAAATAGATAAAACCCGAGGACCGTTATGAGTAGAAACCTTCTTGTTTATGAATCAGACGCAACAATGGCAGATGCCCTGAAAAAGCTTTTTTCAACTTACAAATTCAAAGTTTTCACAGCCAGTTCGGAAGCGAGAGTTCAGGAAGCTCTCGGCAAAGACAAAATGGATGTTTTCATAATCAGGGCTGAAAATCCGGGGATGAAGGGATTTATGCTTTGCAAAAAAATACGATCCATCGACGGATATTCAACAACCCCGATACTGCTGATTTCAAGCAACGCTACTGAAGAAGTATTTGAAAAACACAGACAGTTTGACTATAGAGCTGATTATTATCTCAATATTCCGACCGATAATGAAACCATCCTTGCATCAACACATGCCATATTCCCTTTTCTTGAAGATATGACCGAATCTGCCGCAGATACTTCAGGAAAAGACAGAACAATCGCAGAATTGAAACAGAAAATATCTGAACTTGAAGCGATTCTTAGTGAAACAAAAAATCAGATACTTCCTCAGGCAGATCAGGAAGAAATAGAAACGATCACTCAGGAAAATGAAAAACTTATTGAACTTAACACTCTGCTTACAGAAAATCTCAGCAAAATCGAATCCGAGTCAGGCGAACTTAAAGATGCTCTAGCCCAGAAAGGTTTCCAGCTGAAAAGTCTTGAGGAAAAAGCAGATGATCTCCAGAAAAAGGTTCAATCATATTCTGCAGTGGAAAAAGAAAATGATGAACTTGTTGCAGAGCTGGAAATTGCTAAAAATGAAGCTGAAGAGGCAAAAAAACAGATCGGGAAACTCGAAGAAGAAGTTGCCGGTTTCAATGAAGAGCTTGCGGGATTGAAGGAAGAGAAGGAAAATTTGAAAAAAACCGTGAAAGAACTTGAAGTAATATCCGATTCAGCAAAAAATGACAGCAGAGAACTTGCAGAATCGAAGAAAAAACTTGCGGAACAGAAAGATCAGAATGATGTTCTCAATGTCTATAACAAGGAAATGAAAGACCGTGTCCGCAAATTTGAAACAGATTTTACAGAATTGACATCCAAAAAAGAAAAGGCCGAAGCTGAACTGGAAAAGATGACAAAACAGAAAGATTCTGAAATAGCGGAAAAAAACAAGGTTCTTGAAGAAGCCGAAAATGAAATGGCTGAACTCAAAAATGCCGTTGCCGGTCTTTCCGAATTAAATGAAGAACTGGAAAAAATAAAAAAGGAGAAAGAAGATCTGTTCAAAAACAATGAATCTCTTCGCGAGGAAATACAGGAACTTACCGAAACTGTCACAAAAGGTGGCGAAATCGCAGAGCAGTTCGAAATACTTGTGGTGGAAAAGAAAGATCTTGAAGAAAAACTTAATGAAAGAAGAGACCGCATAAAAGACCTTAACGATGAAATGGACAAACTTTCTGAAAAAATAGAAATGCTTGACAGCGTTATGTCTGAAAATGAAGATATGAAATCAAAACTTGCAGATAACGCCGCAAAACTTGAAGAAAACACGAAGAAAATCGAAGAAATGTCAGAAGAGCTTACAATTCTGAGATCTGCTAACATAAATCACACCGATATTCTGAAAAAACTTCGCGAGACCATTTCACAGTTCAAGGACTGAACCGGAGACTTGATGAAAATAGAACTTACCGTAACCATTCTTCTTGAAATGCTTTTTGAATATGACATTTTGAGCAAAGACCAGAAAGACCTTATTTCTGCAAGGATAGATTTCTATACATCAATGTATGAAAACACTTGCAAGAAATCACCTTTTGTTACGGAACTGATCGTTTTTATCTGTGAAAAAGAGTCTATTCCGCTTGAAGAGGAACAGATTCTTAAACTCATTGCAGCAAGGGCCGGATGCGAGTATATCATTATAGATCCTTTGAAAATAGATGCCCAGCTTGCCGTGAAAACCATAAGCGCATCCTATGGTAAAATAAATAGAGTTCTTCCGATGAAAAAAGAGGGCGACATTATCACTCTTGCAATGGCAGACCCTTTCCGGATGGATGTGATAGATCAGCTTTCAACGACAACATCATGTGAAATTATGCCTGTTGTCGCTGCGGCAAAAGATATCGAAAGAATTATCTCAGACCTTTTCGGTTTTAAAAAATCTATAAAAGCTGCCGCCGCCGATTTTGTCAAGGAAGGGTTCAATAATCTCGAAAATCTCACAGATCTCGGTAAAGCCAGAAATATGGATGACAAGCACATCATTAATGCTGTTGATTATATGCTTAAATATGCCATAGATCAGGAAGCCAGTGATATTCATATTGAACCCAAAAGAAACGAAACCAACATCCGCTTCAGACTCGACGGCATACTTCATACCATTTATTCCTTCCCTTTTGAAGCGCACCTTCCTTTTGTCAGCCGCCTTAAAATGCTGGCAAAAATGGATATTGCAGAAAAGAGAAGACCTCAGGACGGCAGAATAAAAGTTGTCACGGAAACAGGACTCGAAGTAGAACTCAGAGCAAGCACCATTCCGGTCGTAACTGGTGAAAAAATGGTTCTGAGAATACTGGAATCCGGAGGATTTGTCAAAAATATCAGCGGGATAGGGTTTGCTCCTGATCAGCTTGAAAATTACGATCTGTCTTTAAAAAAAGGGTACGGAATGGTTCTTGTCACCGGTCCGACGGGAAGTGGAAAATCAACCACACTCTACTCTACTCTCAAAAATATAGCATCACCTGACATCAATATCGTTTCGGTTGAAGATCCGATAGAGATCGTGATCGAAGAGATAAATCAGATGGGTGTCAACACAAAAGCCGGCATTACTTTTTCAAGTGCATTGCGGCACATTCTCAGACAGGACCCGGATATAGTCATGATAGGAGAGATCAGAGACAAGGAAACTGCATCGAACGCTGTTCAGGCGGCACTTACCGGGCATCTGGTACTTTCCACACTTCACACTAATGACACCGCAACAACCGTTGAAAGGCTTTCAGATCTTGGTGTTGAACCGTATCTTATTGCAAGTGTGCTGAACTCAATCGTCGCACAGAGACTTGTCAGAAAAGTCTGTCCGTTCTGTTCTTTTATAAGAGAAATGAAAGAAGAAGAGAAGATAACACTGCATCTTCCACTTGAAAGCAATTACAAGATCAGAGATTCTGAAGGTTGTGTAAAATGCCGTTATACCGGATATAAAGGGCGTACAGCTATCATCGAATATATGCCTGTAACTCCCAAAATGAGGTCACTGATATCATCAAACGCCACGACTGATGAGATCAGAAATAATGCTGTGATGGACGGAATGCTGACACTGAGGGAGTCTGCGATCAGAAAGCTTGCCGACGGAGTGACCACTTTTGATGAAATTGTCAAAGCTCTTTACTATGAATAAACTTCCTTGAATTTATTAGGAGATCCGCGATGGTAAAAAGATTCGATCCTGCCAGACTGCATGAACTTGTCAAGGAAGTTGCAAACCTTGAATTCAAAAAAGAGGATAAATTCAGGATACTTGTTGATAAAATTGACGCTGAATACCCCGGAAAATTGAACACGAAAAATTTCACCTGGATATTCAACAATGCAAACGGCGCCATGGGAATAATGACACTGCTTTACGGTTCATTTTCTGAATATCTGATAATTTTCGGATCGCCGATCGGAACAGAAGGTCATTCAGGAAGATATTTTGCAAATGTTCATGATATCATGATTGACGGCGAAATGTGGACATACGATGAAGGAACTATTGACCGGAAAGTTTTTCTTCCTGGAGACTGGGCACATTTAAAATTCAGGAAATCCAAAGGTTATGTCATTAAAGAGAATGGATGGATGCTTGAATACAGTTCAGGGTGCATTCCTTCAATGCTTCCGATGGGAATATGGGACAATCTTTTCAGCAATCTTGACTTCAGAAGCCTGTTCCAGCTTTTCTGGATATACGGCGGCATGGTCATTAAAAATATGTTCAAGCTTAGATTTTAATAATAGTTACGGAGAAAAAATGATGAAAACTGATCTTTTAAAAGTATCTCTGCTTTTCCTTGTTTTTGCAATATTCACTGGCTGCAACAATTCATTTGAAGGCTTTACAAAAAGCGATACCACCATGTCTTTTACCACGATAAATGTGAGACTCGGTGATGAACTATCGTTCTTTAATGAAAGAAATGCTGTAATTGAGCAGGTTCTTGCCGAAGCTGACTCGGATGTGATATGCATTCAGGAGCTTTACGATTCAAAAAAAATGAATTCTGTCAAAAAATATCTTACCGAAGATCTTGGATACAGATATTCTCTCTGGCTGACAACAAAGAATGAAGATTTTGAACCGATTCCGCCTTCATGTACTCAGGAAGATGTTGCACCTATTCTTGCATGTTATATGGAAAACTGCATGAACAGTACAGATCAGACATGTATCGTAACTAACTGCTGGAGCGTTTTTCTGACAATGCCTCAAGCATGCCAGACATGCCTTCTCGGTCAAGGTATCAGTGCAATTGCGGGAGGCGATATTCAGGCTGTTCTTCAAGGTTGCATGTCAGAAACAGAAGTTTCATACAACCATGACGGAAATAATGGAATTCTGCTTGCATCAAAATATCCCATGAAAGATAAAGGCTCTCTGGGTCTGACATCAACTGGAAATTACAGAATGGCTATTTATGCAACTGTTGATAATGTTAGAGCAATGCAAGACCCTGAACATCCTGATGAAACTATACCTGTTGTTGTAAATAGCGTTCAGGTTATATGTACAGGTCTTTCAAAGTTGAGCGACACGGAATATACCGGACTTGCAGGAAGCTGGGCACAGGAACAGATGACTCAAACCAGTGAAATACTCTCAATACCTTTTAAAGATGATGTTTCGCAGAGAGTTATTCTCGGTGATTTTGATGGAAACCTCGCCGGCGGATATAACATTAAAGAATCGAATGCGACTCCAGTTTCTGCTATAATTTCAGCTGGTTATTATGATCCATATTTTGATATTTCTGAAAATGATGAGCTTGCTTGCACAGTTTGTGCAGACAATCCTATGGCAGAATCAGGAATTGATTCAGTTCCGGATCATATTTTCTTCTTCAACAAAAGAGGCTATATTTTTGAAACTAAAAGAACATTTATAAATGAGTTTATTAAGTTCAGCAATAACAAAAAAGAAAGCTATTCTCTTTCCGATCATTACGGACTCACTGTTAAAATGACCGTTGATCCCAATTTCTAATTATTTTACAGCGCGTTTATGCCGGTAACTTATCCTTAAATTCAATGACAGAAGATGCGGCATCTGAACAACTGACCAGTTATATTTAAACTCAAGACCCAGTGCAATAAACTTCACCACGGCAAAATCAAATCCTGTCTTCAGATAAAACCCCGGGCTGAAAGAAGCTTTTACATCACTATTTTCAGCAAGGTAATCTATTCCGACAGAAAAACTTAAACCACCGCCAAAAAAAACAGCTATTTTATTAAAAAACTGGAAAGTGCCTCTTGGACCTATTAAAAACTGAGGCATGAAATAATAATCTTTTTTCCCTGTCTGGAAAAGAGTTTCAGATTCCGGATCTCTCCAGCTGAAATTAAGCAGAACCGCATTATCTATGTTCAGATATTTTGTGACAGAAGGATCATAAAACAGGCTTATGTTCATTCCTGACTTTGAAAAACCGTTATAATCATGGAACCAGGTATGCCCTGTCGAAAATCCGGCAAAAGAACATTTTTCATCTTCACCATAACAAAACAAAGTGAAAAACATAATACAAATGAATATTTTGAGCAGTTCCTTCATTTTTTAACCGCTTTTCTTTAAACTGTCAGGAAGCACGCCACCATTTATATATTTAACTTTGCCGTTTCTTATTATAACTTTACCAGCATCAAGACCTTTCTTTTTCATCACATTCTTTCTTTCGGTATACCATACTTCGCCGCTCATCCCTTTTTTTGCTTTGCTGTAATAGATCGCAAGCAGACAGCCGTTGAGCAGATCAGTTCCCGACAGCTCCTCACCTTTTTTCATTTTCAGGATCACATGACTTCCATGATAATCTTTGGCATGGAACCAGATGTCATACGGTGAAGCAATCTTAAAAGTAAGCTCATCGTTGTCTTTTGCCTCTTTTCCGACTAGAAATATTTTCCCGTTTTCAGCATGAAATTCGTGATACGGTCTATGCTGAGGATTCTGTTTGATTTTTCTGGTGTTTATCAACGGTTGCTGAATTTCTGGATCATCAGCCGAAATATGGAACTTTTCAATTTCCAAAAAAGTTTCACCAAGTCTTTTATCTGTCAGCTCGATCCCGGTTTTTGCTTTACGGATTTTACTGAAAAAGATCTCCATGTTTTCAAGCACTGTTTTCGAAGGATCGAGATCAAGTTTCTTTTTTTCACCGTCAAAGTCATAAAGTTCGATACTTTTCATTTTCTCTTTCGGGGTTATGATCGACAGATTTGCTTTTATTAAAGGTGCCCACTTACCGAATTTCTCAATATCTTCTTTATATTTTTCGATCTGAGCTGTTAAATTGTCTGCCAGTTTCCGGAGTTTTCTGATTTTCCAGGCAATAAACTGTTCTTTTTTCAGCTCTGCATTCTTTTTTATCTCTTCAAGAAATTTTTTCTCCCACAACTGCGGCAAAGCAACCGGATCAAAGTATTTCATAGGTTCTTTCAGTAATTCCAAAGCATTATCTTTCTTTTCACTCCAGATTACGGTTCCTGAAATATCTTTTATGAAAAGTCCCTTTCCCTTAAAAAGAGGAATGATTAATTCAGTCTGCGGAGATTCTATACGAACAACTTTCCCGAATTTCTCCATGACTGAAACTCTTTTTATCCGGCTCGTGAAATTTGCTCGAAGCCCTTCTTCAGTTCTTGTTATAGGATCTTTCCTGAAAAGAGAAAAGTCGCTTACCGGTATCAGCACTTTTTCATTTGTGTTGAAGTATATTCCTGCTATTTGAGCGCCATACAGCTTAAACAGAGTCCCGCCGTTAGACCTGTAGATATTGCTTATGATAGAGCCGGACACATTCTCATTAATGTAATCAGCCACTTGTATTAATTCAGAAAGGAACATTCTATCCTTCGAAAAAAGATTCTATACGACGGTTGCCGGAAGCATTTCTTGCTCTGTTTCTGGACCACAACCTTAATTCCTTGATGCTTTCTTCATATGTCTTGGAAAGAGGAACCGTTCTGCGAAGCACTTCTTCTATCATTTTCTGACTTAGCTGGGAACTTTTTGAATACGCCGTGATAAGCCCGTCAACAACGATCTGCTCTATTTCGGCGCCGCTGAAACTTTCTGTGTCAGTCGCAAGTTTTTCAATATCGAATTCTTCCCACTTTCTGTTCCTTTTTTTCAGATGTATCTTGAATATCTCTTCCCTTTCACTTTTTGAAGGAAGATCGACAAAGAATATTTCATCAAACCTGCCCTTTCTCAGAAGTTCAGGCGGAAGCAGTGACACTTTATTTGCAGTCGCAACAAGGAATACCGGCTCTTTCTTTTCCTGCATCCATGTCATCAGCCAGCCGAGCACTCTTCTGATCTCGGCACCTTCGCTTTCCTGAGACAAAGCTTTTTCAAGCTCATCTATCCACAGCACCACCGGAGCAAAACCCTCAAGAGTTGCAATCGCATCTTTCAAAAGCTCTTCGACACTTCTCCCTTTTCTGAAAAGATTAATGAAATCAAGCCTGACAAGCGGAAAATTCCATATGTTTGCAATGACTTTACTTGTCAGCGATTTTCCACAGCCCTGAACTCCGAGCATAAGCATTCCTTTCGGCATCGGAATACCGAAATTCCTCGCATCCTCGGAAAAGTTACCCTTCCTTTCAACTATCCATTTTTTTAATTCCGAAAGTCCGCCGATCTGGTTTATGCCATCTTCGATGTGAACAACTTCGAGTATCTCGTTCTGCCGCAAAAGTCCTCTTTTCTTTTCAAGGAGCAGCGAGATCGCCTCTTCTTCTTTCAATATTGCAAGGTCGGCGATTATCCCGTCAATTCTTGAAAAAGGAAATCCTTTAAAATTCTCGAATATTGTCTTTTTTCCGTTATTTGAAAAAGGAAGAGTATTAATTTTATTGGAGAAAATGGTAAGTTCCAGATTTTCAGGCTCGATCACCGCATATCTGGTAAGCACTGCCGGAAAGTTCAGCTCATGGCAGAAAAAAGTCACATTGCTGTCTGTTTTTGAGATAAGTTCAAAAAATGAAAGAGCGGCAACCTCATCGGAAAAAAGATACTCAGCATAAGCCAAGGCGACAGGTCTGTTGCTCTTTACAGCAGTGAAAAGCTTTTCCAGAACCGCCTCTTTTGTCATCCCCGACCATTCAATTTTCCCCGGATGATCTTTTATGCTGAACACAGGGTCATTGCAGATCACTATTTTGAACATTACACACTCCTCCAAGCTGAATTCCCGGAATTATACAACAATGAGATTATTTGGCAAATTGAGAAAACATTAAAAACAGCATCGTATTCTTTATACTTTTAATCCTTCTAATTTTCTTTTCTTGGTCATAGTTGATGATAGTGAATACAAGGGGTTTTTTAATGGAGCATCTGGGATTATAAAATCTTCCTCAAAATCAAACAAGGGAAGGATTCCACCTTTATCGACACCATTTTCCAAGAAATCTTTTATCGTTTCCGCCACAAATTTTCCCAAATTTACTGGAACAGAATTGCCAATTATCTGCTCTAAATTTGTTTTTGTTCCTTTAAATAAGAAGCTTTTGGGAAATGTCTGTATATAGCTTCTTTCAATTGTTGTTAATGGTCTAATTTCATCTAGGTTGGCATCCTTGGGATCACAACTGTTTTTTTTATAACCAGAAGGAATTGGTCTGTTAACACCGCGTATTGTTGGGCTAGGCTCATCTATACTAAAGATGCCTCTTCTATTATAATTTCTTGGATGACGATAATAATATTGAAGACCCAATTCATCACCCAAATAATCCCTGATAGTCATTGGATATTTAGAAAGCCTTCTTTTAAAAATATTCAGCAGCTCATTATTCTTACCATTCAAATGACCTATTAAGAAGAATCTGGTTCTGGCTTGAGGCACATTGCAATATGATGCATCTAAGATTACAGCGGTCAATCCGTATTTATTTTTAATAAATTGATCGGTCACATCTCTCAAAATATGACTTTTAGTTATCCTATCAACATTTTCCATAACAAACCAACTTGGTTGGTATTTACAAACTATATTTGCATAATTATATGTTAAATCAGCTCTTCCCAATGTAATGTCCCTCTTGCCAGCACTTGAAAAATCTTGACAAGGCGGTCCACCAACAATCATGTCGGGCGCATATTTTTTCAGAATTTTCAATGTTTCTTCTTCATTGGTTAAATCAAGTTCAATGGCATCATGACTAAAATTAGCCTGATAGACATCAATTGCTTCACGCCAGTTATCAATGGCAGCAACTATTTCGAAGCCAGCTGTCTGGAAACCAAGAGACATCCCCCCACAACCGCAGAAAAGATCTAAACATTTCATGAAAAAAGCTCCGGCGAACTATAAATTATTGCATCGAATCTTCTTTCTGGGCTTAATAAACTTTGTCCCCCTCCAAGAATAATATCTTTGATTTCGCTTTTTAAAATTCTAGGCTTCACCAGATTTTGACACAGCATATAAGGGTTTGTCACATTTCCTGATGATGCAAATGCCTTATCATTTTTTGTATTATATGAGAGTTGGTCAATTATATTCTTATGGTTAAATTTCCCGCTTTCAGATATATCAAGAAGCATTTTGTATAACCAAATCGCTGTCCTCATTTGTCTCGTAATATTACTCGAAGACGACTCTAACTTGGCAACTCTAGTTATATAAAAAGCAAAAGCAGCATCGCTCCAAACAAACACATCAAGACAATTATCTGCTAATTTTGGTGATTTGCCTATCGTTTTCCATATAGGTTGCAAAAGAAAAGGCTGCTGTTTATTTTCTATCAATCCACTTAACATGGAAATTTTTTCAATAATTACTTTTCTGTGTTGAATAACTTCAGAAGCATCAGTCCAATCTTTAATTTTAATTTTACTATTAGAAAAAACTGTCTGAATAATATCAACATCACTCGCTGCAATACTAGCTGCAAGATAAACAATAGAATCTGGTCTTATAACAATTTCCGAGCCATATTTATCTTCAGTCAAACAACATGTTGTATTATCTGGCAAAGCTGTCAATTTAACTTCAAGTCCACGCAAACATTTACCATCGTCGTTTTGTATCACTAAATCAATCCTAGGCAAAGAACCAACGACATATTTATTAAATGGTGTATATTGTGTCTCAAATGAATAAAAAACATTAGGATCTAATGGTGAGATGTTCATTAAATCTTCAGGGGTAATTTCTTCAACAACTACTGTCTTGTTTTTTACCCTTATATAGTTACTATTCAATTTTTTTGAGGCCATATAGCAAACAAGAGCTGCGGGGAAACTAGAATTAAACTGATTTTTGCCCCATGAATCAGCAATTGCAAAATCTCTATTTGACTTATCAAGCCCGAACAAGCCTGGTTTAATTTTCAAAATGATTCTCCGTGTTTTTCTAAACTACACTAACCATATCCGAAAACATTAATGTAAAGTTCTCAGACAAACGAAAACATTATAGCTAAAGTTGAGTAAACAACCAAATTTTATGATTTTTAGTTGCTCGAAGTATTGCATCGGTTTCTCATTTGAGTCTTTATTGTTGGCTACATTCATAAAACTTTTAAACGGTTCTTTTTTCTGATATAAACGGCGCAGTGTTGAAAAAATGAAAGGAGAAAACGATGAAAATTGTTAAAACAGTCAATGAATTAAGGAAGCTGAGGAAAGAGATTTCAGGCCGTACGGGCTTTGTTCCGACGATGGGCGCGCTCCACGAGGGTCATGTCGAGCTTATCCGTCAGAGCGTTTCAAAAACCGAGTCGACGATTGTGAGCATTTTTGTTAATCCGACGCAGTTCGGGCCTAATGAAGATTTCGCAAAATACCCTAGAACGCTTGAAGAAGACCTGAAAAAGTGTGAACAGGCAGGCGCTGACATCGTTTTCATTCCGGAAAGAGCTGAGATCTACGGGAATACTGCACCTTTTATAACTTTTAAGGTTTCTCCAGAGATAGCATCAATTCTTTGCGGAAAGAGCAGACCGGGGCATTTTGACGGAGTTGTTCAGGTAGTTTCCATACTTTTCAATATTGTCAGACCCGATATCGCGTTTTTTGGAGAAAAGGATTTCCAGCAGCTTACAATAATCAGAAAAATGGTTTCAGACCTTCACTTTCCCATCCTGATCTCCGGAGTTCCGACTGTGAGAGAAGCTGACGGACTGGCAAAAAGTTCGAGAAACCGCTATCTATCTGCTGACGAACGGGCAAAAGCTCCGAATATTTATAAAGTGCTCGAAAATATCAGGCAGAAAGCGGCTGCCGCAAGGTTTGACAGACTTGCCGTTCCAATAGAATTTGTTGAAAAGGAAGCGGTCAAAAAGCTTGAATCTCTCGTTCCCGGGATTTTGATAGATTATCTTGAGATAAGAAACCGTACGGATCTGTCAAAAAGCCAGTTTCTCGTAAAAGATTCTCATGTTTTTATCGCCGCATATGTTGGCAAAACAAGATTGATAGATAATCTGTTCATTGGGGAATAGCACAGTGAAATTCTCCAAAATGATAATAAATTCATCATGTTATCCGTTTAAGAAAGTCAACGATATCAAGGCTGAATACATTGAAAAAGGGATAAAAGTAATTGATCTTGGCGTCGGCGACACTTCTCTCTCTGCTCCCGAAAAAGCAGTCGAAGCACTTAAAAAAGCAGTCGATGATTCAAAAAACCATCACTACAATTTCTACAACGGATATCCTTTTTTCAGAGAAGCGGCTTCTATCTGGATGAAACGCAGACACGGAGTCGGGCTTGATCCTGAAAAAGAGATCACAGCACTTATCGGAACGAAGGAAGGACTTTTCAGAATATCTTCCGCTTTCATTGATCCTGATGATATTGCGATAGTTCCGACACCGGCATATCCGGCAATACAGTCAGGAATTGAAACTTGCGGCGGAAAAGTGTTTTTCCTACCTTTGCGAAGAGATAATAATTTTATTCCCGATCTTTCCGAAATACCTGAAAACATTAAAAATAAAGCAAAATACATCTATATAAACTATCCGAATAATCCGACAACCGCCACAATGGATATTGAGTTTGCTAAAGGACTTCTTAAACAAGCTGAAAAATACGACTGGGCTGTAATCTCTGACATGGCATATTCGGAAGTATACGAAAACACACGGAATCTTTCGCTTCTTGAATTAGACGGCGCAAAAGAAAGAGTTGTTGAATTCCATTCGCTTTCAAAAACATTCAGCATGACAGGTTTCAGGATCGGCTTTGCCGCAGGAAATAAAGATATTATTTCGGCACTTGTCAAGATCAAGTCCATCCGCGGATCATCTCCTTTCCAGCCGGTTCAGGCAGCAGGAGTCGCCGCAATGCTCAATTGTGATGACTATCTTGTAAACATGCGCCGTTTTTATAAGAACAACCGCAATCTGCTTAAATCCATTTTTATTAAGAACGGTATTGAATATTTTAATTCTGAGAGTACATTCTATTTGTGGGCCAAAGTTCCTGACAGACTGTTGTCAATGGAATTTGCGGCAATGATGATTGAAAAATATGGGACTGTTATAACTCCCGGTTCTCTTCTTGGAACTTATGGTGAAGGCTGGTTCAGAGCCTGCTTTGCCTGTGAAACTGAAGATCTTATTGAATTCGGCAACAGATTTGAGGGTGTTAAATGAAGTATCTGATCTCTCTTGGTTCGAATGTGGGTAACGGACTGGATAATATTTCAAAGGCGATAATGCTTCTTGAAGACAGTAATATTACTGTCGATGAATATTCCAGCGTTTACTGTTCTTCTCCTGTCGATTTTGTTTCACAGGCCGATTTTATTAATGTTTCCGCTATAATAGATGCGGATCTTTATCCTGAAGAGCTGCTGATAAAGTTGAAAAAAATAGAAAAAGACATGGGGCGGATTAAAACCATACCGAAAGGGCCCCGTAATATAGATCTTGATATTCTTTTCTGGGAAAATGGAACTCATTCTTCAAGAAATCTCACAATTCCTCACAAACAGGCAATGAACAGACTTTTTGTCATTTTTCCGACACTTGAAATTATTGAAAAACTGGATGTTTTTGAAGAAGAAAAACTTTCACTTCAGGATAGTCTCGAAAACAAAAAAGAGCGGTTTGCAGGTCAGAGAGTTGAAAAATTATGTCCCCTGAATATGGAGAAAGTAATTTATGAGTGGAAAAATCGTTGAGAGGCTGCTTGACAAAGTGCCGTTTTCCAATGAAATCAGGGAAGCAATAAAAGAAAATCTGGATCTTACATTCACAAAACAGCTTGCTTCCGAAATCGTTCACCAGATATCCGGACAGAGCGACAAACTGAAAAAAGAGATCGCTGCCGGTATTTCAAACGAAATTCAAAGAGAACTGTCCAGAATCGACAAGCCTGAACTTCTTGCAAAAACCCTGGAAAATCTTGAAATTACCATCAGTTTCAAACGAAAACCCAGTTAGAACTGTCTGACATACTCTTCAATTTCTGAAGGTGTTATGAATCTGCCGAATTCGCTATTGCTGTTATTTTTTTCAGAATCAAAAAGTTTATCTATCATTATTTGTGTCAGATTCTCAGACGGATGAACCGAATCATACCAGAATTTTTTATCTCCATAAGCGGAAACTGAAAAATTATTGAAATCGTAAAAACCGCCAAAAATAGATGAGATCTCTTTTTTAAAAATAATGAACATTTCTCTAAGCTTGGGGTCTTCAAGCACCTTTTTCAGATGCTCATTATTCATCGGGGTCTGGCTGACAATCAGTTTCACATTGTTTTTCCGGCACAGGGTTTTAATTTTTGCAAACATTTCCAGTCTCACTTTATCTTTCCGGTATGAATTATATTGGTTTGAAAAATATTCGATCGCAAGCTTTGGTTCTTCTTCCGGCTCTTCTTTTATATGCTGACCATTTTTCAGATAAATATCATCACCTCTATTTTCATCACTGAACAGCACCAGGTTGAAAGAATCCTTGAGCGCCCTCATCGTTAAATATGCCGTATGAAAATATGGGAGTTTGAAATCATCTTTTTCAACCGTGGATTTTTTGTCGAGATATTTTGAAAGTCTGCTTTGAACAAGTCTTTTGTCTGTTCCAGTGTAGCCGTTCATCATATAAAAATCGAGGAACAGGACGATCATTTCAGGTTTCTGTTTATCAACAACATGCATCACTTCAGCAAGCAGATCTTCGGCATTTGCATTTTCAACACCGTAATTGTAGGTGGGAAGTCCGGTATATTTCTCAATAAGCTCAGGATCCATCCGGAGAACTCTGCTGCTGCCGACAATAAAAGCCTTGTAATTGTTCCTTCCGCTGTCAAGGTGAGTAAATTTATATTCCCTGGCTGAAGAGACTGCTTTGGTTCCGATATTCCAGTAATCTATCCCTTCTTTATCATAAGGATCGACAGACAGAACAAAAAGATAAGTGATAAAAACTAAAATCGCCGTAAGTATTAAAGTTTTTATTGTATAGCTCATATCTTTTTCTTAAAAATTAAAATATAAAAATTCATTTACACTGCCTGTGGCAAAAATTCCAAGCGCAAGAAGAATCGAAGTAAGAACAATATAAAGGTAAGTGCTTTCAAAATGTTCAGCGATTTCCTGCGAGTTTTTCTTTCTGAAGACTATCCATCCTGCAACTGCCAATATGAAAGATGTTTCCCAGAATGAACCGTAATATTCAGTTCCTCCGGTGAGCTGAATTCCAAGCGTCGACAAAAAAGGATAGGAATATTGAAGACTTTCGTGCACAGAAATTCCATTAAACCCGAAAAGGCCCTTTATAAGATAAAAAGCTTTTTTAAACGAATCCGCTCTGAAGAAAACCCATGCGACATGAACAAACATAAATGTTATAAAAATGCCCATCGTACGGGACATTTTTATTCCAGTCTTGTGCCAGAACCTGTGAATTACACTACCGATTCCGTGAAGTAAACCCCATGCTACAAATGTCCATGAAGCACCATGCCACAAACCGCCCAGAAGAAATGTAGTTATTAAATTGAACGAAGTTCTTTTTGAGCTTCCTTTTGATCCGCCAAGCGGAATATATAGATAATCTTTCAGCCATCTCGAAAGTGTCATATGCCATCTTTTCCAGAAATCCTGAATATTTACAGCCTTGTACGGCGAATTGAAATTTACAGGAAGATCAATGTTGAACATTTTAGCAGCACCGACTGCCATGTCGGAATAACCGGAAAAATCAAAATAAAGCTGAAAAGTATATGCCAGTGAAGTTGCCCAGGCATTAAAAAATGTGAGAGAAATATCGTTGTTGTATCCGAAATTTGCCCAGAGTGCAAAAGTATCTGCAATTACTGTCTTTTTAAAAAGTCCCATTGAAAAAATGAAAAGTCCTTTATGAAAATTTTCATAAATGAACTTTTTATTCTCAGTCTGTTCAAACTGGGGCATCATCTCTTT
>DAOQAY010000059.1:0-16177 GCA_035354435.1 bacterium | reverse complement strand
GCAAGATCATAATCTCTCTTTCCTACAACATCTCTGTTAACTTTTGAGAAAACATAGCGGTAAGTTACAGTAGCAGGTTCATTCCCGATAAATTCTTCAACATCTTCCATAGTGTAGATGCTGCTCCAGTCATTGACAGGCTCGAAATATTCGGTTGAGAAAAATTGAAACCACTCAACTTCCTTTGCCAGTCTTTCTTTGTTGTCAGCAACAGCTGTATATTCGCGATATTTCTTTGGAACTATGAATGTTCCGTCATGAGAATAGAATTCCCAGTCTGTAGCAGTTGTAAGACCTGCTCTGATAAAAGGAGCTCCCTCTTCCTGTGTCATGGCAAGATACTTGAGTTCGTAATTGCTTACACCGCTCATAGAATTTGTTAAAAGCTGGAAATAACGCCTTTCATTCCAAGGTCTGTCCTGATTGATGTTAAGAACAGGCAGTGCTTCACCTGTTGTAGGGTTTTCAGATGGAACGATGTCGTAATGCATAGCGATCGGATATGCTACAATCGGAGTTTCATTGACATCTACATTTTCGTTTGTGTCTACAACAGTGAGCTTGTCCCAAACGCTGTAGGCAATGAGCCAATTCTCTGTAATTTTCCATTTAACAACTTTACCATCACTTGATTCACCGATAAACGAATAGTCTGCCGTGTAAGGTAAATCAACAATAGTTTGACGGAGAAAGAACTCCCCTTCGAACAATCTTTTGTCCAAAGAGATCTCAGGTGATTTGTCCACTGCGTCTCTTTCTGTTGTACATGATACAGCGATCATCACAACAACAAGAGCTGCAAGCAGTGAAAATGCTCTTTTAAACCAGTTCATAATAAAACCTCCTTAAATTAGAAACTGTATGAATAGCCAATATTAGCAAAAACTACTGTATATTTCGGTTTAAACGGATAGTTGGCAGATCCGTTCTTAACTGTCGGATCTCCGGCAACCGTATTAAATCCTGAATAATTTCCATTGTCATATTCAGAAGCATTGGTTTTGGCACCAATTGCAAAATTCCAATCTTTATACACATATGAAATATTAGCTCCGAAAGAGAATAAATAGTACCATTCCTGATCAGCAACATCACTAACATAATCTGTTTGATCTTTATATTTCAAAACATAATTTTTTCCAATTACATAGCCCCCGGAAACATTTAAAGTGAGACCTTTATATGCAAGTGATAAACCCAGACCCAGATCGAAAGCATGCTCCTGTATGGATGCAATAGATTCTTTTGTATATTCATCCCACACAAAAGTCTCATCAGCAAAAGTTTTTGTATAACCGAAACCAAAACTGGTACTTATCGAAGTTTCTTTGGCAATTTTAAAAGACCGTTTTATACCAAAATTTGCTGAAAGACCGGCTTTAATTTTTGCCTGTTCCCATAATTCGGTAGAGGTAAAAGGTAAAATAGCACCTATACCGGCAGTTCCATCTATTTCCCAGAAAAGTTTGAATGGCATTGTAAGCCCAAGATTAAGAGGTGTTCCATCAAATTCACCATAATTAACCTCTTTATTTGAAATTGTTCCATCTTCTAACGCAGTAGCTTCTTTCATATCATATTTGTATGACGCTCTTAATCCGACATCTGCACCAAACGACATTTTCCACGGGAAAGTATAGTTGGCACCTAGAGTCAAACTATAACTGAAAGATTTTCTTTCTTTTGAAAGACCGTGCGAAAAACCGTTGGTAACGCTGACGCTGAATTTCTTATCACTTTTTTCCTTGTCATCTTTTTTATCAGCTTCGCCTTCGCCTTCACTTTCAACTTTAGCTGTAACCTTGGGTTCATCAGCCTGTGGTTCCGCAGGTTTCATTTCCGCAGTTTTTTCTTCTGTAGGCTTTACTTCCGCGGGTTTTAATTCCGTCGGCTCCATTTGTGCGGGCTGTACTTCTGCAGATTTTTCAGCTTCCGCATTTTCTTCATCTGCAGGCTTTTCATCTTTCTTTTCAGCATCTTCTTTCTTAACTTCTTCTGTACTCTCTGCCGCTTCTTGCGAAACAGCATCTTCAGATCCCCCTTCTTCAGCCGCTTTTTCTTCAGCTAAAGCTAATAAAGGAACCATGAAAATGAGCAAAAGAGCAAGAAAGTAAACCTTAAATACCTTCAAAGTCTCCTCCATTTATTAACAAGTTTAGCAAAACCAATTCTCCTTAAAGTTAATACTCAAATTTCGTTAATATTCGAAACTTGCGATAACATAGTAAAAACAATCTTCAAAGTCAAATGTATAAAGAACATTTTTTTCCGCATACGCTATTTAGCAAAAGCCCTTCCCAACTTTTTTATCAAATAATATCGGCGCATTATAGCGGCACATGTTTCAATTCAGAATCTCGATATCGGTTGCAAGAATGCTGAAAAGGAAGATCTGATCTTTAATTGTTTCAGGTCCGAAAAAAAGCCTGCCAGTTACACGGACAAGAACAACCTGTTTAAAGAGCTTTTCTCTCTCGAATTTAAAAGGATTTTCACCTCTGTCCTTATAGACATATATTATATCTGCCAGAGTTGGCGGATTGCAAAAAACACAGCCGGCAAGAACGATGCTGGGGTTTGAAAGCCAGAAAGCACTGAAAACACCATCTTCCGGAATTTTATCGATAGGCATAACAGCTCCGGTCATCACAACAGCTGCTCCGTTAAGTTGATTAACAACAATTTCGGGGAGAGATTCTTTCAATCTGAAATATGTATAAACCTTTTTCAATCCTTTATAATTTATCGGGTGAAGGTTGGCAAAATCAGGCTCGTTCAGAGTGTATTTCCCATGATACTTTTCCCGTTCATCCAGTTTGTCACCTGACTTCAACACTGCATTAGCCCCGTGTTTCTGGTAGCTGTCGGCAATTGATTCATTTGCTTTTTTCAATTTATCGGCCGGTGTTTCAGCTTCGGCATCTTTCTTAACCGGATCATTCGGAAACTTGACATTTTCAATCGGTCTGCTCTTCGAAATGTCTCCTATTTCAGCTATTGCATCTTTTCCCTGATATTCTTTCTGCAGGAGCTGTTCTGACAACTCTTTTTCAGGTCTCAGATAAGAAATTGCAGCCACGATAAGAGCCGCGGCAACAATTGAAAGTTTAATAAACAGTTTTTGTTTTTTTGTCATTTCAGTCTCTGGCTACCTCTTCGATAAGATTCATATTATAAATTCTGAACATCGCCAATAATGCAAGAATCTGTCCGGAAATCAATGTAATTATAATTCCCTGAAGTTCAACTTCTGCAAAAAAGAACGGTTCGAGGTTAATTCCGAGATTGAAATCTATCAACGGTTTGAAATACCACAGCATAAAATGTCCGGCAATAATTCCGGCAAGCACTCCAAGCATGGTCACCAGCATCGTTTCAATCATAACTGTAAATGAAATCGACATCTTGCCTATTCCGAGAGTACGCATCAGAGCCATTTCTTTTTTCCGCTCGCTGATCGCCATAAGGATTGTCACAAAAACCATTGCGAGAACTATCAGCAAAGTTCCGTAACTGAAAAATCCTGCGGCAGACTCCGCCTTGTTCATATACTGGACAATTCTTCTCACTGTTTTGGCAACATCTGTGGCTGTCGAGCCGCTGCCTGTCGAATATTCTCTTTCAAGTTCTGAAGTAGCAACAGGATTTACTGTTTTTACAAGAACCGCCGACACTTTTCCTTGAACAGGATGGTCTTCGTGACCTTCGTGACCTTCGTGACCTTCGTGACCTTCATGTTCTTCGTATTCTTCAGCCTCTTCACCATGGCGTTCGTGAATTTTCCAGACAGCTTTGAAATTGATATAAATTGAAAAATCTTCAGGTCCGTGGACAGGATTCATTATTGCAGCAACTTGATATGAAAAATCGGCATGACTGTGTGCATTTTCATCACCGACATGACCATGACTGCCGACAAACTGATCGCCTGTTTTCAATCCGTATCTCTGAGCGATTTTAAATCCAAGTACCGCTCTGTGAAGGTCTTCATCGCTTAAAACATTTTCCTGATCGACACCATCCTGCTTTAAAACAAAGCTTTTACTTATGTCATTTATAAAATCACTATTTACTCCTGTGATCGGAATTCCCATATAACTGTCAGCTCTTGCAATTGGAAAAGCTGCGGTAACCCTTTTATCTTCTTTGAGTTTTTCATATATTTTATAATCGAGGGTACCTTGAGGTTTATCAATATTGAAAATTGTCGACATCACAAGCTGGGTATCGCTCGATCCTTCAGGACCGATTATGAGCGGATAGCTGAGCGAGCTGTTGACGGCGGTTGAAGCAAGTCCGAAAGTAATATTTCCAACTGCGCTCAAAAAAGTAAATGCCGTGGCGATTGCAAGAACGGAAATTACAAAAACTCCCCATCTGTGCCTGATATTGTGTAAAACGGCTTTGAAAATGAATGCTGTTTTCATAAAATCCTCCCATTTTCAAAATCATAAACAAGATCGGCTTTAAAATCATCAAAAATCCTGTCATGTGAGGCAAGAACGACTGTCGCTCCGTTTTTCCGGCATTTCGTTATTGAGTCAAATACTGTTTTAGCTGAAACTGCATCAAGACTGGCTGTAGGCTCATCAGCAAGGATAAGCGAAGGGTTTGCAAAAAGAACTCTTGCTACTGAAACTCTCTGCCTCTGACCGACAGAAAGATGATAGGGCATCCTGTTCTCAAGTCCGCCAAGACCGACTTCTTTAAGAATTTCAAGAGCTTTTAATTTATAGTCAGCGGGAAGTTTCCCGGCAAAAGCAAGCGGAGCATAAATATTTTCAATCACAGAAAACGGGGAAAGAAGGTTGAATGTCTGAAAAATATAGCCAATATTTTCAGCCCTGAATCTGTCTCTGTCTCCTTCACTTAAACGGGTTATCTCAATTTTGTCCGCCAGTATCGAACCGGAATCAGGCAGAATAAGCCCCGAAACAATATTCATAAATGTCGTTTTTCCGCTACCGCTTGGACCTTTGAGCCGCAGCACCGAACCGCTTTTCAGATCGATCGACAGGTCTTTTAAAATTTCAAGGTCACCGCCATCAGGATTTTTGAATTTTTTTGAAATGTTCTGCAATACCAAATTCATGTACTCCTCCCTAAAAACAAAGCAGATTACCCTTTAATAAATTTCAAGTCAATGAATCTTGCATCAGCTCTGGCATAAATTTCATCATTGATCAATATGGAAGCTTTCAACTTATATAAAGGGAACCGGTTCATAACAATCTCCCCTTTCAACATTACAGTCGCATTGAAAGGCACCGGCTTAACAAATCTTATATTTAAATCAGCCGTAACAGCCTCAATATCATGGGCAAAAAGACAATGTGTCATTGTACTGTCAAGCAGCGCACTTATAACTCCGCCATGAAGAATTCCGCTATATCCCTGATAACGGAAATCACCTTTAAATAAACCGCAGACGCAATTTTCTCCATCCTTTTTGAAATTCAGGTGGAATGAAGCGGGATTTTTTGTTCCGCACATAAGACAATGTTCGTGTGACTTTACAGGCTCGGACATTTTCCCTCTCAATTAAATATCTTCAATAAATTCATCCATATAGTTTTAATCTCTCTCGATGTTATGCCATCTTTTTCATACTCGACAACACTTTGTTTGTTTATCTGTGCGGCAGTCACATCTTTATTATAAGAAACCCTTCCTGGAACAAAAGCTCCGGCATTTTCAGCGAATTGTTCAATTTTATCTGTAATCTGCCCGTTAATATCCCATTTATTTACAATTACTGCGGTTTTTAATCCGAAATGTCTTGTCAACAACATTACCCTTTCAAGGTCATGGAATCCCGAAAGTGTCGGCTCTGTGACAATAAGCACCACATCAGCTCCTGTAATTGAAGCAATCACTGAGCAGCCTATTCCGGGAGGTCCGTCTGTAATTATAAAATCTGCTTTTTTCTCAACAGCAGTTTTTTTTGCCTGACCCCTCACCACTGTTACAAGTTTGCCTGAGTTTTCGGCACCTATGCCCAGTTTTGCATGGATAAAAGAACCGAAACGGGTATTTGAAATAAACCACTGCCCGCAATTTCTTTCAATAAAATCAATCGCTTTTTGCGGACAGAACTCTACACAGACCGAACATCCTTCACATTCAGAAGCATCAATAAAATGCCTGCCGGACTTTGTGATGACTGCATCAAAACGGCAGAGATCTGTGCATTTTCCGCAATTTGTGCATTTTTCCTGTCTGATAAATGCAGTTCTGCCGCTGTAGAAATCATGTTTCTCAACAATTTCAGGACATAGAACAATAAACATATCCGCAGCATCGACATCACAATCAGCCGCAACAGCATTTCCTGCAAGTGCAAAAAGTGAAGCTGCGATACTTGTTTTACCTGTTCCGCCTTTGCCGCTTATAATTACAATTTCTTTCATTTGGACTCTCTCTTGTGAAGTCTGACTTTAGTCCATATTTCTTTAAACTTCTCAGCCAGTTGTGGCGCTGAGTTAATTAACGGCATCCCGTTTGAATAAGCCTTGGCTATATCAGTCGAAAATGGTATTTTCATTAATAATTCCAAACCCTTTTCTTTACAATACTCTTCAACCCTGTCATCTCCTGAATCGGAACGGTTAATTATCACACCCATTGGAATGAAAAGTTTTTCGATGGTTTCCACAGCAATTTGAAGATCGTTCAGTCCAAAAGGGGTCGGCTCAGTGACCAGGATCACAAAATCACTCTCTTTTACCGCTGAAATCATTGAACAGCTTGTTCCGGGAGGAGAATCGATCACTGTGTCTTCTCTTTTACCCGACAACCGTATAACCTGTCTGATAACAGGGGATGCCATAGGCACACCGATATTCAACTGTCCCTGAATGAATTCAATACTGCCGGCTTTTCCTGTCGTTATATGTCCTATAACATTAGGAATTTCGCGTATTGCTGAAACCGGACATATTTTTACACATCCGCCACAGCTGTGACAAAGTTCTTTAAATATCATCGGCGGAGACCCGAAAAAGACTATCGCATTGAACTGACAGATCTCGCTGCATTTTCCGCAACTTATGCAACTGTCTGTATTTATTTCCGGAACAGGCACAGACACATTTTCCTTAATAACATTTTCGAGTTTAAGAAAAATATGTCCGTTAGGCTCCTCGACATCACAGTCCTGAAGTTCTACATTTGACAAAGCGGTCATTGCCAGAGCAAGGGAAACCGTCGTTTTCCCTGTTCCGCCTTTACCGGATGCAACAGCGATTTTCATTACCAGTGACCGCCCACATCAGCTGACTGGATAAGAGTAAACCTCCCTGCCACAAAATACTCAACTGCCTGCGCAACGGTAAGGGCTTCCACAGAATATATTTTAATACCTGCTTCATTGAGAACCTTAAAAGCTTTGGGGCCGCAATGCCCTGAAACCAGCACCTTGGCACCGGCTTTGATTATACTCATCGCCGCTTGAATGCCGGCACCCTGAGGAGCGTTGAGATTAACTGAATTATCGATAAATTCAAAACTTCCCTTGTCAATATCATAAATTATAAATCCGGGAGCTCTGCCGAATCTGCTCTCAAATTCAGAAGTCAGATCTTTTCCTGTAGTTGTAATAGCAATCTTCATTTCTTTTCAATCTCCAATAATATATTTTTCGAAAACATCTATTTTTCCCTGGCATAAGGCCATGCCATTATACCGCCTTCCATTACTTTCACATTCTTCCAGCCATTTGCCTGAAGTATGAGCGCAGCTTCATATCCGCGAAGTGATATTTTGCAGTAACAGATTATTTCACGATTTTTATCATCAGGTATTTCATGCACCCGTTTTCTCAATGCTCCGAGTGGAATTAGCGTTTCTCCTATACCCAGACGCATCTGCTCGAACTCATCAGGACCTCTCGTGTCTATAATGAACGGTTTTTCACCTGAATCTACTTTTTTTCTGACATCCATTACAGAAATTCCCGTAAATCTTCCCTTTAATTTGTTCTGCATAATGTGAGCTGTAGCTATGAAGTGATCTATTGCAAGAGAAAAAGGCGGAGCATAAGGGAGATCAGCGTTTATAACATCTTCAAGTGTAAGCCCGCCGGTTATTGCCATTGCCCACTGAGCGATCTGTTTTGATACTTCACCTGGACCTACACACTGGGCACCGAGGATTTTTCCAGTTGTTTTTTCAACAACAAGCTTTGTAACAAGCAGTTTTCCATTCATAAAACCGGGCTTATCAGGGCTTGCATTGACCACAGAAACCACATCCAGTCCTTCTTTAACTGCGCCAGTTTCTGTAAGACCCGTAACACCTGCTGAAAATTCAAATATTTTGCATATTCCTGTTTGATAAGTACCTTTAAATACTGCGTTATTAGTTGATGCTGCGTTTTCTCCTGCGACACGCCCCTGAAGGTTCGCAAGGTCACCATATGGAGCATGAACCAGTTTACCGGTAATAAGGTTCTTTACTTCAAGACAGTCTCCTGCAGCATAAATATTTTCATCACTTGTCTGCATATATTCATTAACAAGTATCCCTCCCTTCGCCCCGATCTTCAGACCGGCTTCTTTTGCAAGCTTTGAGTTCGGTCTTACGCCGGTTGCAATTACTGCAAGTTCACACGGGATCTCTATCCCATTTGCAAGCTTAACGGCTGTGAGCTTTCCGTTTTCGCCAAGAAAAGCGGCAACTCCGTTATTTGTAATAATATTCGCCCCTTTGGACCTTATATGATTTTCAACAAGTTTTGCCATCTCCCAGTCAAGAAAAGTAAGAAGCTGAGGAAGAAGCTCAACAACTGTGACATCAATATCTGCCAGCCTCATAGCTTCACAGGTTTCAATACCGATAAGCCCCCCTCCTATCATAACAGCTTTTGTTATCTTCCTTTCATCTCTTATCTTGCGTAAATAATCGGCATCATTCATATTCTGAAGAGTTGTAATTCCTTCAAGATCAATTCCGGGAACAGGCGGTTTAACTGGATTCGAACCGGTTGTAATTATAAGTCTGTCATATTGAACTCTTTCCAGTTCACCTGTTTTAAGGTTTTTACAGACAACAAATTTATCTGCTCTATTTATTTCAAGAACTTCAGTTTCTGTTTTTGCGACAATATTTTTTGCATTCAGATAAAAATTCTGATCTCTCACAACTCCTGCCGGAGTGCACAGAAGCATATTCCTGTCGTCAAAAAAACCGCCCACATAATAGGGATAACCACATGAAGCCATTGAAAGTTCTTTGCTTTTTTGCACAATGGTTATTTCAGCAAATTCATCAGTCCTTCTTGCTTTTGCAGCAGCTTTTGGTCCTGCCGCTGAACCACCGATCACAACAATTTTTCTAACCATTTTTTTTCCTCATTAAATTAATTATCATTATTGAAAACTCTTCTTTTTTTATATTTTCCCATTTTTCTTCCCAGTCTGCAACCCGGCATTGCGAAATTCATTGCCGAAAGACGGTTTTCAAGTAATGCGTTTATAATTTCTCCAGTTTCACCTGAAATGAAAGAATAAACAAAAACACCTTTTTCCATCAGGTCGACTTCAACTCTTCTGGAAACTGCCCCGCAGACAAGAACATCGATCCTTTCTTTCAGGAGAACAGACACTTTATCCATGTTACATCCTGAACCCAGCGTAACAGTTTTTTGCGAAAGGACTTTTTTTTCTTCTATTTCTACAAGCAAAGCATCTTTGGCAACATCAAAAACCGGAGAAACCCTGCCGTTCCAGACAGTGATAAGAACTTTCATTAAACCTCCAGAAAACAGCCCACAGTTTGCAATTAGTGTGCCCGAAAACAATTTCCGATCCAACATCTTGTATTTGCTTGTTATTATCACAATTCTAAATTTGAAGACACAACCTGAATAGTTGCAATGTCGCAACTTAATGCGACCAACTTGTAGCACTGTTGCGACTGAATTAAAAAACTTGAAAATAAGAAAATCGGGAGTTAGTGTCATCTGTGATTTTTTTCAGGAGGTTGAAATATGTCATTTTCACTTTTCACAAATGAAGACGAGGAAAAACGGTTCAAAGAATCCGTTTCAAAGATCAGAAACATTATTGTTGTCATGAGCGGCAAAGGAGGAGTCGGCAAAAGCAGTGTTGCTGTAAATCTTTCATTTTATCTTGCCATGCAGGGCAAAAATGTCGGCATTATGGATATTGATTTCCACGGTCCGAGCGTTCCGAAACTTCTGGGGATCGAAAATAGAAAACTTCAGTCTGACAGCTCCGGAAAAATGCTGCCTGAAAGAATAACTGACAGTTTTCACGCTGTAAGCATAGGACTTTTCCTTGATTCTATCGACAGTCCTGTAATCTGGAGAGGTCCGATGAAGGTTGCAGCGATAAAGCAGTTTTTCTGCGATGTCCAGTGGGGTGAGCTTGATTTTCTCATAATTGACTCCCCTCCCGGAACAGGCGATGAGCCTCTGACCATTGCACAGTTCCTCAACAGTAAAAATGCGAATGCTATCATCGTCACAACTCCTCAGGAAGTGGCAATAAGCGATGTCAGGAAATCTCTTTCCTTTGCAAATAATCTCGGGTTCAGGAACCTCGGAATAGTCGTGAACATGAGCCATTTTGTGTGTCCTCACTGCGGACAGAAGAGCGAAATCTTCAAAAAGGGCGACGTTGCTCAGATGGCAGAAGATCACAACACTGAAATTCTCGGCGAAATCCCTATTGAACCGCTTGTAAGCGAATGCGGAGATAAGGGTGGATTTTTTGTTCCATTTTATGGGAAAACACCTGCCGGGATCGAATTCGAAAAGATCGGCGAGAAAATCCTTACAAAACTTTCCTGATCTTGTCAGGACGGCTCATTCCATATTTTTTTATGATACGGTAAAGAGTTGTTTTGTGCACTCCGAGAGCTTTTGCGGTTTTAGGAACACTATAATTATTTTCTTTAAGAATATTTTCTATGAAACTGATCTGAGCATACTTTTTAACTGAATCAAGTTTGCCTGTGGCAGGTTTTTCATCTTTTGCTTCAACAAATTCGGATGGAAGAAGATCAGGTGTTATCCGTCCGCCGCTGCTTAAGACCACAGCTCTTTCAATGACATTTTCGAGCTCTCTGACATTTCCCGGCCAGCCATGGGACATAAGCATTGAAAGTGCATTTGAAGAAAACCCTGAAACCGACTTTTTAAGTTTTATATTGAATTTATCGAGAAAATGCATGGCAAGAATATGAACATCTGATATTCTTTTTCTCAGCGGTGGAAGATCGACTTTTATAACATTGATCCTGTAGTATAGATCTTCCCTGAACCTGCCTTCCTTGACAAGCTCTTTTAAATTTTTATTCGTCGCAGCGATTATTCTGGCACCCGTTTTTTCAGACTTTGTCGATCCGACCGGCTCGAACGAATGCTCCTGCAGAACTCTCAGCAGTTTGACCTGAATAGTCGGAGAAAGTTCACCTATTTCGTCAAGGAACAAAGTACTTTTGCCTGCAATTGCAAACCATCCCTGCTTATCCTTAACGGCTCCGGTGAATGCTCCTTTTTTATATCCGAAAAGCTCACTTTCAAGAAGTGTTTCAGGAAAAGCGCTGCAATTTATTGCATAGAACGGCTCATGCCCTCTATCACTCATATTGTGGACCGCTCTTGCGTAAAGTTCTTTTCCTGTGCCGGTTTCTCCTTCTATTAACAAGGTCGTTGTGCTTGCCGCAACCGCAGGAATAAGTTCCAGTACAGCCTTCATGCATGAAGAGTTGGTAATGATATCTCCTGAGCTGTATTTAGCTGAAAGCTCTTTCCTCAGAGCCTCTATTTCACTAAGGTCCCTGAAAGTTTCAGCACCGCCGATTATTCTGCCTGAGTGGTCGTATAGAACTGCGGTAGAGACACTCACAGGTATTTCCCGCCCTTTTACATCAATGATAAAACATTCTTTATTTATTACGGGTTTTCCACTTCTCAATGTCTTTCTTAAAGCACAAGCAGTTTCGCACATGCTTGACCTGAATACTTCTGAACAGTATTTACCTGTCGCATCATTTCTTGAAATCCCTGTTATTCTTTCTGCGGCGCTATTAAAAAAAGTGACTTTCCAGTTCAGATCTACAGTAAAAACACCATCGGAAATACTTTCAAGAATAGATTCGTATGAAATATTCTGCGATCTTCCCATCATTTGAAAATCCTATAAAAAATCACTTTGAAGGTATATCAGATTACAACTTAAAAATCCAGAGTTGACATCCCTGTTAAAAAGTATTCTAATTCATTTGCTTTAACGAAGGTGAAAACATGCTCAGAATTGGGAAAAAGATCAGCTATCAGTTTTACGAAGGTTTCTGTGTAATATTGAACCACGCAGACGGCAACGATTATAAACTTAACAGCTCGGCCAGCGATATCATAAAAAAAATAGAATCAGAAGTTTCCGATCTTTCCGCAGAAGAACTGGAATTTATTGATGATCTCATTGCCGCCGGCATTGTATTCGATGATAATGAAACAGAAAATCCTGAACAAAATGAGATAGGAAACAGGACAGGAATTGAAAGCTCGGTCTGGAATGAACTTACTGATTTTGCTTCGAAAAATTTAATTCCAATCAGCGCTTTAATCGAACTTACATACAGGTGTCCAGTTAAATGCAGTCACTGCTACATCGACAGATCTGAAGTGACTCAGAAACAAGAATTGAAGTTTGATAAATATACTGAATTCATTGACGATTTTAGAAAGCTGGGCGGACTTTATCTTGTTTTTACAGGTGGAGACCCTCTGCTTCACAAAGATTTCGAAAAAATATTCAACTATGCAAGGAAAAATCGAATTGCCGTCTCAATAATGAGTTCAGGATTTAAAAGTGATCTTAAGCTTCTTGAACGGATATCAAAGCTTGGAATAATGAGCTTTCAGACATCAATTCACGGCCATAACAGTGAAGTTCATGACAGATTTACCGGTGTAGCAGGATCATTTGAAACAACCTTGAACACTCTCAGATTTATGAAAGAACTTGGAGTTTATGTTCAGGCAGCTGTAATAATAAATCTTAATAATATTGAATTTTTTGATGATATTGTTAATTTTCTTGAGAATGAAAAAATAAACTATGTTTTCAACTATGAAATGTTCAGAAAAAGAAACGGGGATAAAGCTCCAATAAAACTCAATATTTCTGATGACGAAATTATTCTCTGTCTTTCAAAAACAGGTGATCAGGGAAAACCCAGACTTTCAGGAAAAATGCCGGAAGATGCGCCCTGCAATGCAGCAAGATCTCTTGTTTCTTTAAACCCGGCAGGAACAGTTTTCCCATGTCTTGAACTTAGAATTCCAGCTGGAAATATTAAAAACAACCGTTTTTCAGATATCTGGAACGATTCTGATGTGTTAAAAAGGATAAGACAAGTTAAATTCAAAGATCTGATCGACTGTCCGGAATGCGAATTAAAGAGTCTCTGCAACAGATGTGCGGGCTCTGCATTTAAAGAACAGCTTAAAATCATTGAACATTCTGCCAATGATTGCAAACACGCGAAACTAAAACAAGAAATTTTACTGCAATCTCTTGATAAATCAGGCAATAAGGATTAAAATCTTCTTGCGCTTGTTTTTTTTAAATGGAGGAAATTATGAAACCTGAGATCAAAAAAGCTACAAAGAACGAAACACAGAACAACAATGCATGTCAGTACTGCTGCGGAAAGACTCTCTGCTGATAAAATTACAGACTCTCGATTATTTCAATTCCGGGATTATTCTTTCTGATTTCATCCAGATGTTTCTGGTTAACTTTAAGATCAATAATAACAAGCTTCTTTAATTTTTTAAGTTTGAAAAGAGGTTTCAGATCTGAGATCTGCGTTTTCCAGAGGTCAAGTTCATATAAATTTTCCATTCCTGAAAATAGTGCTGCATCTTTTATCGGAAGTCCCCAAAGTTTAAGTCTTTCAAGATTTTTGAATTTTTTCAACACTTTGAAATCACTGAATTTTGTATTGCAAAGATCAAGATAGGTGATTTGCTCTGCAATTGGATAAACCATTGAAATATCAGTTACTGCCGTTGAACAGAGAAGAACTTCTTTGATCGTTTTCATATCTTTATAAACTGAAATGTCACTCACTTTTGTCTGAAGAAGATCTATTGATTCCAGCGATTTCATTTTGTTAAGCATTGAAACATCTGAAATCTCTGTCATTTTGGCATCAATTACCTTGAGTTTCGGCAGATCCGCTATCGGATTCAGGTCGGTCACACCGGTTTTCCAGATACTAAGAAATTCAAGATTTTCAAGATTTTTCAATGGTGTTAAGTCATTAATATCAGGGCAGAATCTCATGTCAAGCTTCCTGAGTTGTTTCATCTGTGAAAAGACATTAAGTGAATTTATTTTGGAAAAACCGATAAAAACATTATCCAGATGACTGCATGACTTAATATCTTCTTCTGTGATTTTGGACATTTTAGGGATTATTTCAGTATACCATTGTTCAAACTCGTCCGGATGAGCCTTTCCCCAGCTTTCCCAGAATTCATCTTTCCATGGCGGAATGAACATTGAACAGTCAACTTTCGGTTTTTCTTCAACTTTTGGAACTATTTCCACTTTCTCAGCAGGTTTACTGCAACTTAAAATGGAAAATGAAAACATCGCCAGAACAATGAAAAACATAATTTTCGACATAATTATCTCCTGATCAGAAATCCTTGGTGGTGAAGGTATCTCTTCCTGAATATGCAAAACGGGTTATAACGCTTTTCAGTTCTCTTACATTTCCCGGCCAGTCATAGGCGGCGAGCTTGTTCTCGGCTGTTTTTTCAAATTTCATCTCTTTGCCGCGAAGAGCAAAATGGATGTGCCTGCAAAGCGGAATGACATCTTCTTTCCTTTCACGGAGCGGAGGAATAGTCAGATGGAGAGTGGTAAGCCTGTAATAAAGGTCTTTTCTGAATGTCTGGTTTTTCACTGCAACTTCCAGATCTTTATTCGTCGCAAGAACCAGCGTTACATCAACTTTTCTCCCCGGTCCGCTTTCACCGACTTTCCGCACCATCCAGTCTTCAATGACTCTCAGCAGTTTTGACTGAAGATTCATCGGCATTTCCGCTATTTCATCAAGGAAAAGTGTTCCGCCGTTAGCAGAAAGAAAAGCACCTTCCCTTTCTTCGGCACCGGTAAAGCCGCCTTTTGCAGTTCCGAAAAGCTCACTTTCGGTAAGAGTTTCAGGAATACTTGCCGCATTGTATGTGACAAAAGCCCCTTTTCTTCCACTGGTCTTGTGAACAAATTCGGCAAAAACTTCTTTGCCCACACCGCTTTCACCTGTCAGAAGCACTATCGGGTTATTTGCAAAAAGTACCGGCTGGTTGAGCCAGTTCTCAATCTGATCGAACTGAGGAGCAAGTGTTCCTATGTAGAAGGATTCACTGGTCTTTTCCTTATTAACGGAAATATAGACATCGTGCTTTCCGGCTATTGAAAAATAATATTTACCCTCTTCAAGCACACCGCTTTCAATTTTTACACCGTTCACCCATGTCCCGTTTTTGCCTTTATTCCAGAAATAAATACCGTTTTCTTTCATCACAAATAGAAGATGCTCGCTTGAAACTTCATTAAAACTTATTGCTATGTCTGTATTTTTCCTGCCTATTTTGAATTCTCGACCATCCCTGAAGGAAAAAGTCTTGCTCTTTCCGCCATAGGTTATGACCACATTTTTATATTCGGTCTTTTCTTCATCCATTACGAGAGTGTTACCAAATTTTTTAGCACTTTCTTCAGGTGCAGATGCCGAAAGATTCGAAATAAGCGAAAACGAAAACGAAAAATCACCGATCGAAAAAACATCTTCACCTTCAAATACTTCTCCGCCCGCAATGGTTTTGTCGTTAAGCTTAAAGCCTTCCGAATTCGGATAAAGCGTCCACGCATATTCCTTTTTGTCGAAATTAAACTCTTTTCGCATCACCATTTCGTGCCCTCTCATTTCGGGAGGAAAAAGAATGTCACCCTCATCTCCGCCAATGACAATTCTCTTTTTCGCACTGTTGATATAAAACGAAAAAAGGTGTCTTCCGCCTCTGAAAATAAGAAGATACATAGGTTACCTCATTTTTTTACACAGACAAATGATTCTATGACATTTGACTATAAAATCAAGTTGCGTTAGATTCTGACGGTACAATTGCCGG
>DAOQAY010000058.1:0-16180 GCA_035354435.1 bacterium | reverse complement strand
CTGATCTCGGAACATATTGACAGCGATTTTCCGTTGTACATCGAGCCGGTTTCAAAGAATCAGCTTACAGAAAATTCAAAGTATTATATCGCGTTAGCGGCACTTGAAAGACTTGCGGTACTTGTGGGAGAAAGACACGACCCCGCACTTGAGGCGGGAGCGATAACAATTGAACAGGTCTTAAAAGCACTCACGGACGATCTGGAAACCGATTCTAAGGCGGTTCTTGACGGCGGAGCATCAATAAATCAATTCCCTGTCGATTCTTATCTCTTCCGGTACTGGTACGCAATCGCATTAAAACTTTTCCTTGAAAGCGATGAAAACCTTACAGGTCTTAAATTCTCCGACCTTCAGACGGTTATTTCCAACATTTCAATGGATGAATCGGAACTTTTCCCCGAAGCTGAAAAACCGCTGAAAGTTACAGACCAGCCGCCTGTAATCAGTGAAAAGCAGTTCAGGAGAAGCTACGAGACAGAATACCAGAATTATTCAGTTGAAAATATCATTTATGCCAATGACTCAGTATTTTCATTAAAATTCAAGGCACTTCCGGACAATTCGGGAGATCTGACGATTGACCTTGTGGAACTATTCGGTGATGTTGAAGTCCAGAGTTTATCAGACATTAACGAAGAAGGAGTTTATACTGCAGAAGTCAAATTTCCGGTTGCTGAAGACGGTGAAAAATCAATAGGAATCAGAGCTGTTGACAATGCCGAGAATACGGGAATGGCAACACTTCAGGCGGTTAAAGACACGATAAAACCCGTAATTACAAAGTTTGAACTGCTCAGGAACGAAAAGCCGCTCACCGGAGAATATACGACAGTTCCGTTCACTTTCAGCTATATAATTGACGAACTGAATTATAGGGACACACAGCTTGCGGTCAAGGTGGTTGCGGATGAAACTCCGTTTTCATATAAAACGGTCAACACTGTCAAATCAGGTGCCGGACAGATTTCAACCGGAGATCTTCCCGCAAATGCACCGGACGGCGAATACATTTTCAGCATGAAATTCACCGATAAGGCTGGAAATGAGGAAACTACAGAGTTTCAGAAAGTGATCGACTGTGTTTCTCCTGCGATTGATTCAATTGTAATGACTCCTGAAATAAACGAGTTCGGCTTCATCAATACAAGAAATATCACAGTTGAAATTACAGCCGGCGATAACATCGAGCAGACTCTTAATTACTGGAAAAGAAGAAATGCTACCGGATATGATCTTAATGGTAATAATCCTCCCAACATCTTTAACATCGAGGAACCGGCGGATGCTGAGATTTTGTACTGGTTCAAAGTAAGCGATCAGGCAGGGAACGAATCGGCTGAATCTGTTTCCTATGCTTTCACAATTGACACAGTAAAACCAGTTATCACAATTTCAAACAAGGCGGATCTTCAGGCTAAATCATGGAAAAGCTCAGCTGATGAACTTTTTCTCAACTATACGATTGATGAACTCAACCGTGATTTCTGCGAACTTAGAATTAACGGCGCAAAGGCTGATGATATTACAGATTTCCCGACAGGTAATAAATCCTTCAAATCAAATCCGCTTCTTGACCCGACAATTGGTCCGGCACTTCCGAATACTGTTTCAATTTACTGTGTTGACAAGGCGGGTAATGAGACTGAAGAGAGTGTAGCCGTTCTTATTGATGATGATGCTCCCGTGATTGCGATTGATCCGGCTTCTTTCAAATATAATGGTTCAGTTGTCGATCCGAGAGTTGCGCCGTGGACTCAAAAGTGGGTTTCTCTTACCATGTCGGATAATTTTGGCAGATCAAAGGAAAATCTCACTTTGAAATATTATTATACCGCTCAAATCACAAGCGAAACAGGTATAAATATTTTTAATCGTTTCCCGGGTGCCGGGTTCAATGAACTCACTCAATGGACTGACAGCTTTGATGAAGATACCGGTGCAAGGTGTTTGATTTCAGCTGATGAATGCCAGTTTCCCGCTCCGCATCCCTCGGATACCTATCTTGCCGAAAACATATTTCACAATATGGAAGACAGAACTACTGCATTTGTTCTTAATGTCGAAGCGACCGATCAAGCAGGGAACAAAATGACCACATCAATGGACTGGACGGCTGATCGTGAGCCTGTTCTTATGGAATCAGGCGGCTTCAGCTATGGTTCAGGCAAGATATGGGTTTCCTTTATTTCAAAAAAAACAGTATACAGTTTCAGAATGATTGTAAACGGCGTTGTTTCCATTCCTTCCTGTCAGCACAATTACCTTGATTCATTGGATTTTCACATTTATTCATGTCCTTTCACCGCAAACACAGGCACAAACTATTCGGTTTTAATATCTTCGGTTGATTATTATAACAATCTCACAACTGACAACTGTCCCGACTTTGACAGTGCAACTAAAAATTACTGTTTTAGCGGAACCATAAAAGCCAGCGATCCCCAGCTTGCAGTTGTCATAACAAAACAGACAAATATTACCCTTAAATACGAAGTTTCAAGTGATTCGACAATAACGGAATGCAAAATACTGAAAAACGGCTCGTATTTTGCAGCATGTAGCGGCGGACTGACAACAGGATCAAAAACTGAAGACATTTCAGCATGGGAGGATGCGACTTATACGATTAAGGTCAGTGCAAAAAACACACTCAATGTCACATCGACTAAGACTGCATCGTTTGTCATTGATGATACTCCCACTTTTTTTAGTCTTGATATCGTCAATTATAAAAACCTTTATTACAAAGAAGCTCCCACGCTGAATATTGCTGCGACTATAGCCGGAGGAGTTAAAAGAGTTACCGTATATCTGCCGGAAAGGTATGTCCACAAAACCAGAGGAACCGGATTTCCGAACTGTACGAATCAGAAGTGTTATGAATCTTATGAGAAGAAGATCTTTCAGGCTGAACCAATATGTCTTTACAATCCAGGAGGCGGAACAAGTTGTTTTTTTATGTCTTACACTCCGCCAGCTGACCTCAAATCCGGATTCTATGAACGGGTTAGGTGGGTGATCGAATCAAACATGAACGGAGAATCGGAATCGGGGTATTTTGACCTAAAAACAATCAGCAAAGTTATCAGGGTTGCAAATTCAGCTTCGGACTATACAAAAATAAACAGCGTAACTCTTGATTCTGCAAATAAAGAAATGATTGTTGATTTTATTCCTTCAATTTATTCTGATGCCAGTCTGAGCAGTGCAGCCGGTTTCAGTTTCAAGATTCTCAACAACCCGAATGTTGCCAAAGACTCTTTATATGAAAGAATATGCAATGACCCGAATGACAATAATTTTCAGAAACAGTATTCATTCTATAAGACAAAAATTAAAGCTGTTTTTGACAGATTCAGGTACAGTTCATCAAGTTACAAAGCTTATTTCAAGCCGAATGTCAATTCCTACAAGTACGGAAACAATAATGTTTATCCTGACTGTTCAGACAATACCGACTGTGCGGATGGCGATTCGTATAATAATTTGTCGACAGGTTGCTATACCTATGAAGAGGATGGCGAAATTCTCGGTCACAGCTGTCTGCCGAATCCGGTAAGACATTACACAACCACTGCATCAATTGCTGATCTTAATATTTGCAGTTTTTACGGCGGGGCTGGATGCAAAGAATATTACAAGACCTGTTTTATTGATGAAACTCCTGAGTATTCTTACGGTCTTGAATTCCAGAAAAGGTGCCCATTCTTACGGGATTTCTGGTATTTCCCGAAAGATCTCAAGATAGCTGTTACTGATGATATGGGTAAACTCGCCGAAGTGACAAATTCGAGTTCAGAAGATTATACAAGCCCCGAAACCTGTCCTCAGCAGAAAAAGCTTGATTCCTTTTAATTCATATATGTATAGCTCTTGTATTTCTCTTTTTTGACTTTAACCTCAGAGGATTTACAATACACCAGCAAGTTTTTTCAGGAGCATAAATATGAATTTGAAAGATCGATGGATGAGGTTGAGAAATTTTCAGTCGGCTGATTTCTGGGCAATGGTTTTTGCAAGGCCGCTTACAATACTTTTTCTTCTGCCTCTTGTGGAGAAAAAGTGGGTGACACCGAATAGAATAACCGTGGTAAGTGTCGCTTCAAAAGTGGCAGGGTCGGCATTTATTTTTTTTGATATGAGCTTTAGCGGTGCTGTCACAGGAGCAATTCTCATAAACCTTGGGCTGATACTGGATAATATGGACGGAACGGTTGCAAGATTCCGGAACACGGCATCAAAGTTCGGTTTTTTCTTTGATAAGGCGACCGACGCTGTGACAATGGTACTTATTTTCTGGGCTATCGGTTTCAGGGCGTATCATTTTACAAATGATCTGTATGATCTGATAATACCAATGATATCGGTGACATGCGTTTATATAACAGCCTATTCAAAATGGGTTGCCGAAAGGGTTCTGCTTGATATGAAAATTTCAGAAAAATATTATAAATCGGGGTTGAATGAATTTGCAGCGGAAGCCGAAAAGGGCTTTATCTGGTCGCCACCTCCGCAAAGAAATTTCTTTGACTGGATCAAATGGCTGGGCAGAGCAGTATTTTCGATACTTTATTTCAATGAGGTTGATATATTTTTCTGGGCAGGACTTGCTTTAATTACCGGAGAATACTGGATATTTACAAAATTCAATTGCGGCTTTCTTCTGCTCGGGCTTTTTGTCGGTCCCATCCTTTTCGGTGTCAAAGTGTGGAAGAGAGAGAACGAAATTCGAAAATTAAAAAAAGGTGAAAATGGATGAGATTGTTTTATGACATTATTGCTGACAAAAGAGACGGGAAGGTTTTAAGCGAAGAGGATATCACTCACTTTCTGAACAGTTATCTTTCCGGAGATCTTTCCGATTATCAGATGTCCTCCATGCTGATGGCGATATTCTTCAATAAACTCAACGACATGGAGTTGAAGGTCTGGGTTGAGCGGATGCTGTTTAGCGGCGAGGTTCTTGATTTTAGTGACATAACCGGTCCCGTTGTTGATAAACATTCAACAGGCGGAGTAGGAGATAAAATATCGATACCGCTGGCACCGCTTCTTGCTGAACTTGGTTTTTCAGTTCCGATGATCTCGGGCAGAGGCCTTGGACATACCGGCGGAACTTTGGACAAACTTGAGTCCATCCCTGGATTTTCAGTTAATATTCCTAAAGAACAGTTCTGTAAAATGGTGAGAACCATAGGTGTCTCTTTGATAGGGCAAACTCCTGAGATCGCTCCGCTTGATAAAAAACTTTATGCATTACGGGATGTTACAGCAACGGTTGAATCCATCCCTTTAATTGCTTCATCGATCATGAGCAAGAAACTTGCTGAAGGGATAAGAGGTCTGATCCTTGACATTAAAGTCGGGAACGGTGCTTTTATGAAAAACAGAGAGCAGGCGACCGAACTTGCAAAAACGATGAAAGCGATCGGAGAAAGATTTAATACTAAAGTCGATGTACTTTTTACTGATATGAACGAGCCTCTTGGATATTCGATCGGAAATTCGCTTGAAATTGCTGAATCCATAAATGTTATGAAGGGTGTTTATGTTCCGCAAGTTACTGAACTTACTTTGAGAATGGCGGCAATATTGCTGGTTTCCTTTAAAATGGCAGAGTCGATAGAAGCGGGCGAAAAAATAGCTTCTGCAAAACTTTCAAGCGGTCTTGCGGCTGAAAGATTTAAAAAAATAATTGAAATGCAGGGGGGGAATCCGGCTGTTGTTGATGACCCCGGTCTTTTGCCGAAAGCTTCAAAAAGAAAAGACATATTTGCCAATGAATCAGGATACATAAACAGAATGGACGCTCTTTCTTTCGGGAAAGCGCTTGTCCAGCTTGGGGGCGGCAGAATAAAAAAAGAAGATTCAATTGATCCTTCAGTCGGTTTTATTTTCAGTAAAAAAGCCGGTGATTATGCAAAAAAAGGCGATCTGGTCTATTCAATTTACTACAATGAAGATTTCAGGTTGCGGAATTCATTGGAATATCTCGCAAGAAGTGTGAGCTTTTGTCAAGAAAGGGCAGAAAAGAAAAATGTAATTCTAGGTGTATTGTAGTTTATGGAACTTAACAGGTTTTTTTACTTCCGGAAATTTTACCGGGCATTTTCAAACCCTATCCATAAAAAAATATACGAGATTATATTAAGAAAAGCCGATCTTGAAATTCCTGCGAAGGAATCGTTAATAAAACCGGATGGTTCCAAAAAAACACTTACAGTTTACATTTCAGGTAGAAAAAGCAGGATCGAACAGTTTATTCTTGCCGGGTTTATGAGTGAAAACGGAATTACACCACCGAGCCATTCTTTCGGTCCCAAAACAATTTTTTTCAGACCCCGCAAAGAGCTTTGGATTATTGCGCTTTCGTTTTTAAGAAACAAGCTTATTCCTGAGGAAAAGATCGAATCGCTTTACATTCCAGTGGATTCTCCTGAAGAACTGGTAGATGATCTCCGTTTTCTTGCAATATTCCGGAAAATTAAGAACCGGGAAATAAGAATAATTCCTGTTATTACGCTCTGGAACAAGAATCTTCACGAAAAAAGCAGATGGGAATGGATGAGACCGTTTACTGGAGATTATAATCTGTGGTCTACTTCATGGGAACTTCTGATGCTTATCATAAAAAGACGGAAGCTTACTTTGCGTATTGAATCTCCGAAAATCTGGAATGCCGGGGCTAGCCCAAAGCTTTTTATCAATAAACTCTATAAAACAATGGAGGAATCCCAGAGCAATGTTGTGGGCGCAAGTCTTAAAAGCTGGCTTTCTCTCAAAAATGATACTCTCGTCGGTTTGAATCTGGAGCATCACCACGAAAGAGAGGAAGCCTTTAAAATAATTAATAAAATGGCAACTAATTACAGTCCGGTGATGGCTGAACTGTATACAAATGTCACTGAGCTTATATTCAAGACCATTTTTACAAAATTTCACTATTCCAAAACTGAAATAGCGCATCTCAGAAGTTTATGTGCACTGCCGAGAACCAATATTATTTTTGTGCCGACCCATAAAAGTTACTTCGACTATCTTATACTTAATTATCTTCTTTACAGTGAAAAAGTGACAGTTCCGCTTGTTGCTTCAGGTGATAATCTCAGTTTTTTTCCGCTTGGCAGAATGCTGAAGAAAATGGGTGTTTTTTTTATTAGAAGGACAATGAAAGATGATCCGTTCTATCAGGATATTTTAAAAAATTATCTGAAAAACATAGTCGAAACAGGCTATAACATGGAATTTTTCATTGAAGGCGGTCGCAGCCGGAGCGGAATGGTAAGGTCTCCTAGAACCGGAATGTTGAAAATGCTCGCCGAAATAGGGAGAAATTCGAATAGAAGGCTGTATGTCATTCCAGTTTCTCTGACATACGAGAAATTAAAGGAAATTGATGAATATAAAAAAGAAAGAACCGGTTCAAAAGTTCCTGAAAAGGAAAATTTCTGGCAGAAATTCGCCAACCTTCTAAAAGTAAGATACGGCCCTGTTTATATCAGATTTTCAAGACCGATATTTCTGAGCAGTAAATTTACAGCTGAAACTGCTTTCAGGATTGCAGAAGTTCAGGAAAAATCGACTGTTATAAGTTTCTCTTCGCTTTTTTCATCAATGTTCATCTGCTTCAGGGACATTTCATCTAACGAACTTGTTGAAAGGATGGAATTCTGTACAAAAGAGCTTAAAAAACTTCCTTTCATTCAAACAGCTGATGCTCTGGAAAATCTCGATGTGAATTGTTCTAAGCTGCTGAATAAACTGATTAAAAAAGGTGATATAAAAGTCGTTCCTTCAAAAAGCAACAGATATTTTGTTTCCCCGGGAGCTGTTTCTGAGTTTATGTATTATAAAAATTCAAGTGCTTTTGCAGTCGCCTGTTTTTTTGTGGAGCTTTTTGACAAGTTTGAAAAGAAGGATTTTGTCGAAGAGCTTCTTGAAACGACAATTATGGGATACACAAGGACATCGAAAGGCAGTCTGAAGCTTCTCGATGAAGAATATCCGGAATGGTTCAAGGCATATCTTATTAATTTCTTTATCAATCTTTTCGGACTGATAAGAACTACCATTGAAAAGATGACCGATATTCTGGATAAGGAAAAGATCAGTTCACACGGAGAACTTGTTGCAAGACTTCTTCCGGTTGTAGGAAAAGAATATCCCGAAGTTACAGCCGATGAAATATACGAAGTGATCTTTTTTCTTGAGAAAAAGCTCGTTCTGGCTAATAATCTCAATGATTTTAATAAAGAACTGGCAGAGCATTTTTCTAATGACACAGCAAAAGTTGAAGAATTTTTAAGGGGAGGTAATATTGACAATTTCAGTGCTGATCCCGGCTCAACTAAGAATCAGCCGGTTGCCGCAAACTGAACTTACTGTCTATGAAAACAAAAAGGATCTTATCAGGAAATCAACTGGCACAGGGTCTTCTTATATTCTGATAATCTACGAGGATGATTACAAAGAATCGTTTGCTCCCGTTAAAAACAGCGAATATACAATAATAGTTTCTTTCGGCTGTAAATTCGAGATGTTATCTCAATCACTGATGAGAATCGACGGAGAAAAGCTCACCTCTTTTTCTCTGGAATGTATCATTGAACTTCTGAAAGTTAATACCGCTCTGAATAGAAGAATGATCGATAATATGCAGATAGGGATCAGCCTGACGGTTGAAAAAGACCCGAATAATCTTTACAGCAGTATTCTGACTTTTTTAAGACGGGCGACCGGGGCTGAAGCGGGAACTCTTTATCTGATGAGCAAGGAGCGGGATAAAATATATTTTATTTCTTCCCAGAATGCCAAGTTTGATTCAAAGATGATCGAAAAAAGGGAAGTGCCTTTCAACAGAGAAAGTTTTGTCGGATTTGTGTGCCATTCCGGAAAAACCCTGAATATCGAAAATGCCTATGAAATTCCGGAAGATGCACCGTACCATTTTAACGATGCGATAGATAAGAAGCTGAATTATAAGACTGTTTCGATCATTACAGTTCCTATGAAAACGGCAGCTGATGAGGTTGTCGGAGCAGTTCAGCTGATAAATAAACTTGAAAAGAACAATAGCGATGCACCTGTTCCATTCAGCAAATTTGATGAAATGATGCTTACGAGCCTTTCCACTCTTGCTGCTGTAACAGTTGAGAACAACAATCTTCTTCTTGAAACTGAAACTTTACTTAACAACATGATAATTTCGTCTGTCAAAGCTATTGAACAGCGAGATCCGGCAACAAAAGGTCACAGTCTCAGGGTTGCGGCATATACGATTGAATTGTTAAAAAGAATGGAGAAAAAATATGGAAAATCAAGGGGTTGGGCTTTTGACAGTTCGGCTTTGAAAACTGCTGAAACTGCGGCGCTTCTTCATGATTTCGGCAAAGTCGGCGTAAGGGAGAAAATACTTATGAAACACAGCCGGATCTATCCTGAACAGCTGGAAGCATTGAAGTGGAAAATGAAATTTATTATAGCTTCAGTGAATCAGCATGAAGAAAGCGATAAAGTTGCGCACATAAAGCAACTGCTTGATAAGATTGATGATCTTAATGTTCCAAAACCGCATACAGATGATGAAAAGAACCTTATAAATGAAGTTGCCGGTTATACTTTTGTGATAGGGAATGAAGTCGTAAAAGTTTTAAACGATGAAGAGCTGGGTTTTCTTAATATTAAAAGCGGAACTTTGAATGCCGAGGAAAGATCGGATATGGAAAGGCATGTTCTTTACAGCTATGAACTGCTCCGGATAATTGACTGGCCGTATGACCTTAAAAATGTTCCGATGATTGCATCATCACATCATGAAAAACTTGACGGAACAGGATATCCTCATGGTAAGAATGCTAAATCACTTGGAAATATTGAAAGAGTTCTTGCTGTCGCCGATATTTTTGATGCACTTACCGCAAAAGACAGACCATACAAAAAAGCGATACCGCCAGAAATCGCACTTGGAATAATCAGAAAAGAAGTCGATGCAGGCAAACTCGACCCGGATGTATTTGACCTTCTTGTAACTCAGCGGGAAGAAATAGAAACCGAAGTCAGAAACAAAGTCGCCAGGAACAAGTTTAATAAATAAATCTATATTAATTCCCCAATAAAATCAACACATTCTCGTGAGATAAGTCGGCATTTATAATAGTTTCCCGGTTTCTGGTTTTCTATGTTGGTGAGTATTGTGATGCCGTCAATTTCCGGTGCCTGATGCCATCCTCTGCCGACTGGAACTTTTAATTCGGGGTCAATTCCTTCATAAAGTATTTCCATATCCATACCGACAAAACGGTCAAGCTGTTTTTCCATTGATTCATGAGTTGCCTTTTCAATTTCCTCAAATCTTGACTGAGCAATATTCTTAGGGATTACACGAAGTTTTGATGATTTGGTGAATTCTTCTTTTGAATATTTAAATGCTCCTGCATAATCAAAATGCCCTTCTTCGATGAATTTTTTCAAAAGCTCATGATCTTCTTTTTTTTCTGTAGGATATGATGATATGAAAGTAGTTCTCAAAACATACTGATCACCAAATATGTTCTTGATATTATTAATTAATTTAAGAACAATGTCTTTTGTATAATGTCTGTTCATATCTGAAAGAACCGGATTGCTGACATGCTGTACCGGAATTTCAAAATACGGAAGAACTTTTTTCAGATCGTGTACTTTTTTGAGGAATCCGCTGTCAATTCCCGATGGATACAGATACATAACTCTTATCTTAAAACTGCCGGGTAATGAATTCAGAGCACTTAAAAGTTCAATCAGCGATGTTCCTGATTTTATTCCATATTTTGTCGTATCCTGAGATATTATGCACAATTCTTTCACACCGCTGAAAACAAGGTTCTGTGCTTCGGAAACGATGTCTTCAATACTTCTTTCCCGGTATTTTCCGCGAATTGCCGGAATTGAGCAGTATGAGCAGCAGTTATCGCAACCGTCTGCAATTTTTAAATAGGCTGTAAAAGGTGAAAGAGTAAGTGCCCGCTGGTCGAAGCTGCTGTAGATGTATTCTGCTTTTCCTATTTCCGGTTTATATCCGTTTTCCCAGTTGTCTGAAACGACTTTTGCTATTTGACCGATATCATTAATACCTGTAATAAAATCAGCCTCTTTAAGACTTTTTTTAAGGTCTGGATAAAGTTGAGGAAGGCATCCGGTGAGAGCTATCTTCGCCCCTTTCTTTTTTGCTGAGTTAAGCTCAAAAAATCTTGATATTGATTCTTCTCTTGCATCGCTTATAAAACTGCAGGTATTAAGAACGATCAGGTCAGCCGTATGCGGATCTCCGGTCATTTCCCAGCCGTTATTAAGCAGTTTTGATATCATTACCTCAGCATCAACGCGGTTTTTAGGGCATCCGAGAGATTCAAAGAACAGAAGTTTGTATGTCATGGTCATTACTTTTTTATTGAATAATTTACAATAGATTGATGTTTGTAACCTTTTGTTTTTACTGCGGTAAATATAAGATGATTTCCTTTTCTGATGAGAAGCAGTTTGCCAAAAAACTTGTTTTTTTCATCATCCGGATCAGCAATCCCGTCTTTCATTTTATAAGATACCTGCAAAGTCATTTTTCCTGATGGTACTGAAATATTTATAAACATATTGCCGGATGGGGCATCAAACGAAACAGATTCGACAACCCCTTCCATTTCACCAGGATTAGGTTCTGTAGTCGAGTTGTCAGTAACCAGCATCGTTTCACCTTTTATCACAATTGCAGGTTTTTTAATATCTGTTTCCGCTCCGTTTAAAAGTGAAAAAAGGGAATCTATGTTTGTTGAATTGAAAAAAAGAGCTTTTTCTGAAATATCTATTCTAAGGTTCGGAAACATTTCAGACAGTTTTTCCCTGAGTTTGGCAATATCGGTTTTTTCCTGCATAATGACAAGAACGCCGTTGTTTTTCTCGCTCCATGATGAAGCAAGAACGGGAAGCCATGTTCCATCCACGCCTTTGATTACCAGCGGGTCTGCCTGTAAAATTGAAACAGTTAAAATAATCAGTAAAAATGAAGGGATTTTCATTTTTTATCTCCTGCAGCCGGAACTTTTTTAAAAGCATAATAAAAAGCATAAATACCGAAAGCAATGAACGGAAAGCTTAAATACTGTCCCATGTCAAGCGTTTCGTTCATAAATACCTGATGTTCTTTAAAAAATTCGATAAAAAATCTGAAAGTGAAATAAAGTGTAAGGAAAATACCGACATACAATCCAGGTTTTTTCACATTTTTGAAAATAATTGAAACTGCAAGCATGATCAGCAGGATGGTCAGTCCGCCGGCGGCTTCATAAAGCTGTGAAGGATGTCTTACCGGCCAGTATTGAATAAGGCAGTCCATGCTTGAAATGTCGCAGTGTCCTGTTGCAAGGTTTCTTGCAGTGATATGGTCCGGGTTGTGTCTTAAAAATTTCACCCCCCACGGAACGACGGTTTTGATACCCACAATCTCACTGTTAAAAAAATTTCCCAATCTCACGAGTGTCGCTCCGACTGCGGCGGCAAAAACGATTCCGTCAGAAAGTTCAAAGAATTTGATCTTATATTTTCTGATGAAGAGGATAACGGCGGTTATCAAACCTACTGTGGCTCCGTGGCTGGCAACTCCGCCTTTGTAAACTTTCAATATTTCCATCGGGTTGGATAGATAATATTCCGGTTCATAAAAGAAGCAGTGGATAAGTCTTGCACCGATGACGACTCCAAGAACGCCCCATAATAAAAAGTCATCCGCCATTTTATCTTTATAGCCGTACATTCTGAGAATTCTTCTCATCAGAAAAAAACCGATAAGTATGGTCGAAGCGAAAAATATTCCATAATATCTCAGCTGCATCGATCCGATAAATGTAATAACAGGATCACCGTTCCAGACAAAATAATCGTTCATCAAAAATCTCCGTTCCTAATTAAGAGGTTCAACATTGAAAAAAAGTTTGGCTTTGATATCTGCAGTCAGTTTTCCGGTCGGTTTTCCCGATTGAGGAAAGAAAAGATAGAAGCTTTTTGCTCCGATCTGAAAATTAAGATGTTTTATTGCTGTCTGCAGAATGTCTTTTCCATTGTAGGTATAAAGAAGTTTCATTTCATCGCCGATCTGGAAATCGCTTGAACCGAAAACGCCTACAAGGTATTTTTCTCTGATATCCTTATCATCACTGAAGTAGTTTTCCACTTCACCGGCATCATTGACTCCTACCAGAACACATGTTTCATCAGTTGCGTCTTCACACGGCGAACCATCTTTTTTAAACCGGTCGATAGACTGTGAAAAAAGTTCTGCTTCGAGGGAAAAACGGCTCGCAGATCCTGCTATTTCAGGTTTTTCATAAATTGAAAAAGTGAGTTCGTTAAGTGTTGCCGAATAAATTTTATTCAGATATTTTTTGTAATCCTGCAACTCTTTGACTTCACCGAGCATTATAGAAATTGAAGTGTTTTCGTGTCTTGTCTCAAGATAGGTACAGGTTAATTTCAGCTGGTCGATCGTAAGTGCCGGGTTTTCGCAATTTTTCAGTGTTTTTTCCTGATCAGATGCTGAACTGGTACAAAAATTAACAACATTTCTGATCGTCAGTTTTATTCCTTCACCCGAAAATGAAGGATCTTCAGTCTGTGATCCGTCATAAAAATTGCAGACAGTAATATCAACACTTTTGCTGTCAGTCTTGGTTATTTCAGAACCGTTTTGAGTTATTTTTGCAGTGTATGCGATGGTCTTTTTTACTGTTTTTCCAGAAATGACATCGATCATATCATCCGTGGAAATAGTTGAATTTGTTACAGAAACATTGATCTGATCAGCAGCAGGATACTGTGTTTTCAGTTCATTTTCAATTACTTTGGCTGAGACATCTGTGGTGAGAACGCCTTCAAGAAGATTGATACCGTCGTTGATGTCGATTTCATATTTTGAGGGGCTTGATGGACTGTCTTCATCAAAAGGATAATCGACAGTAATCGGTATCAGAAGAAATTCCGAGCATGAGGAAAGCAGGGTGAAAATCAGAATTGAAAACAATAAATTTTTTCTTAAGGTGCTAATTTTCATTTGGTTTTCCCTGTTTTAAGTAAATAATCTTCCATAAATTCATCAAGAATGCTTTCACCGTCCAGCACTGCCTCTGCATTGCCGGTTTCAAAATCAGTGCGGTGATCTTTCACCATTTTATAGGGATGAAGAACATAACTTCTGATCTGACTGCCGAAATCAATACCCATTTTCTGTTTTTCGCTTTCGTTAGATGCCTCTATTTTTTTTCTCATTTCGAAGTCATACATTTTTGATCTGAGGATCTTCATTGCTGTCGCTCTGTTCTTGTGCTGGCTTCTTTCGTTCTGGCACTGAACCACTATTCCGGTCGGAAGATGGGTTATTCTTATTGCAGAATCGGTTGTATTTACATGCTGTCCGCCGGCTCCGCCGGATCTGAATGTATCGACTTTAAGGTCTTTTTCATCAATCTCAACTTCAATAGAATCATCAATCTCAGGAGTGACAAAAACGCTTGCAAAAGAAGTGTGTCTTCTTTTGTTTGCATCATAAGGTGATATTCTGACAAGTCTGTGCACTCCGACCTCGGCTTTCAAATAACCGTATGAATAATCGCCTTCGACGATGAATGTAGTGCTTTTTATTCCGGCTGTATCATCACCAGTCACTTTATCAATTATATCGGCTTTGAATCCTTTTCTTTCACACCATCTGGAATACATTCTGGATATCATTACCGCCCAGTCCTGTGATTCTCTTCCGCCAGCGCCTGCATTGATGCTGACAATTGCATTCAGCATGTCGGTTTTCCCGCCAAGCATTTTCTGGAATTCGATCTTTTTTAGAATATTCTGAGTGAAATCAAGTACTTTTGCGGCTTCTTCTTCCATCGAAGGATCTTCTGTGAAAAGCTCTCTGGCAATATGAAGTTCATCCAGTTTATTTTCAAAATCGGCAAAAATTGAAGTTGCATTGACGAGCAGTCTTTTTTCTTTATTGAAAATGGCCATTTTTGAAGAATCGTTCCATATTTCCGGGTTATTCAAAAGAGTTTCGAGTTCTTTAAGCCGGTCTCTCTTTGATCTTATAGCAAGTGATTCAAAAAGAATTTTAGACCGTTCACCGAGTTCATTTATTTTCTGATCAAGTTCTCTGTAACTCAAAGGCATCTATTACTCCCAGTTTAGATTTTCTGTATTTATTTTTGCTCCGTATTCCTTTATCATGATGTTGCGGTACTGATCCCATTTTTCGCTTCCCTGAGTATTTATAAGGTGTTCAATTATCAGGGGATATGCAAGATTAAAGCTCAAATGTCTTTTATATGCAAATCCGGCAATCTCAATTATTGTGTAATAATTGTCAGCATCGTGATATGGTCCGAATATCTCTCCGGGAAGTCCCGAAACGATATCCTTTTTCCACAGTTCATCCATGACATCTTCACTGAAAAGATCCCATTCACCGTTATTTCTCGAAAGAGTTTCATCTGTTGAGTATCTTGCCGATATCATTCGGATATTCGCTCCGTTCCTAAGCTGATTCAGTATTTCGTCAGCATCTTTTTTGCTGTCAAGTCTTACTGAATAAAGTCTGTAAAGTTTGTCCCTCATAAACTGGTCTTTGTTCTCGGAATAAAATTTTCTGACGGCTTCATCATCAATGGAATATATTTCCTGTCTAGTTCTTTTTTTAGTGAATTCGATGATTGTTTTTTTTCTGAATGCTTCAATTTTCATGCGGACTTCCGGAATATTTTCGACACCTTCCTTTATTCCGTTTTCATATAACATTTTTTCTGAAAGTTCATTGAAAAGAAAGCTTTTTCTCAAATCACCGGAATCATTCAGTCCGTTCTGTCTCAACCATAAATTATATCTGATCTTGAAGTCAGACACAGAAGTAACCTCACCCTTGAAAACATAAACTATATTGCTGTTTTCGGTGCTGTTACATGAAATAAAAAATAAAAACAGCACTATGAAAAAATTCAGAACAGTTTTCAATACGCCTCCTGTAAGCCGGCAACGATTTTACATCAATAAATTAAATAATACAAGATAAGGGTGTGTTTGATTTCTATCTAAAATCTTAATTGAAATGAGCCGATTTCAAAACTATTTATGAAGTTCAGTGACTGAATAACCAGTTAAAATC
>DAOQAY010000057.1:0-16318 GCA_035354435.1 bacterium | reverse complement strand
AAGGGCAATGTTCCGGTTCCCGATGAAATCGAACAAAAGATAGAATCGCTAACCAAATTGATCGACAAAGCTGATGAACAGGAAGTCGCCATCAAAAAACTGGAACAGACGGATACCACAGCTCGCAAAAACCTTAATGACTGCGAGAAGCTGGAAACCGATGCCGCCAATGATAAGAAGTCCGCTGAAAAAACGCTGATTGAATTGAAGGATGCCCTTGCGAACCTTCAGACCGGCTTTGAGCAACTTAAAATGGTCGTTTCCGAAAAACTCCTGCCACTTGGCATTACTGAAATACCTGAGTCGGAGGTCAAGTCACTGCTCGAATCCCTCAAATCAAAACTGAAGGCATGGCAGGAAAAGATAAAACAAAAGACCGACATCGAAAAACAGATTGCCGCCATCGACAGCGAGGTGAAGCGTCTGGATGCCGTAATTGATACACAGATCAAGGCCCTAACTGAAAAACATGAGAATCTGGAACGACTCAAAAAGGAACTGGCCGACGGGACAGATGAGCGAAAGAAGTTATATGGCGATAAAAAGCCTGATGAAGAAGAAGGTCGCCTGAACAAATTGATTGCCGATGCCGAAAAAGCCGAGAAGAAATCCCGAGATCTGAACACCGGGTCGCAGCAGAAACTGATAACGGAAAAGACCAAAATTGACTCCCTGAAGAAGCGTATTGAGCAAAGAATGCCTGAACTGAAAAAAGCGGAAGAGGACTTTTCAACTGCTTTGACTCTGGTAGGCTTTACAGATGAGAAATCATTCCTCGAAGCCAGACTCTCTCATGATGAACGGGAATCCTTATTCTCTCGGGCAAAGGAGCTGGATAATGCAGGAACAGAGCTCAAAACCAAACAGAAAGACCGGGAGACACGTCTGGCCACGGAGATCGCCAAAAAGCTCACGGACAAGACACTAGAAGAGCTGGAGCCACAGTTCAAAAAATTTGAAGAGGATCTGAAAAAATTGCGCGATACCATTGCCGGACTCAAACACAAGCTGATTGAAAACACTACAGCCAAAGAACAGATGAAAGAAAAACTGACTGCCGTCAAAGCTCAGAAAAAAGAGTGCACAAAATGGAATAAACTGCACAGTCTTATAGGTTCAGCCGATGGAAAAAAGTATCGCAATTTTGCTCAGGGGCTGACTTTTGAAGTGATGGTGAACCACGCTAACCGCCAGCTTGTGAAGATGTCTGACAGATATCTGCTCATCCGCGACAAGGAGCAGCCGCTTGAACTGAATGTCATTGATAACTATCAGGCCGGAGAAATCAGATCAACAAGAAATCTGTCGGGTGGTGAAAGTTTTATTGTAAGCCTTGCTCTTGCACTCGGACTTTCAAAAATGGCAAGCCGCAAAGTTCAGGTTGATTCCCTCTTTCTTGATGAAGGTTTCGGCACTCTTGACGAAGACGCACTTGAAACAGCGCTTGGAACACTGTCCGAACTTCAGCAGGATGGCAAACTGATCGGAATAATATCACATGTTCCTGCCTTGAAAGAAAGAATCCGTACTCAAATCAGTATAATTCCATTATCAGGCGGGAAAAGTGAGCTTAAGGGTCCGGGATGTCGTAAGAATTCTTAAAGAACAGTAACTTCAACTAAATAATCATTGCACTGAATCTGCTTGAAATACTGACAGATCACGGTAACGCTGAAAAAATCCGTGAACTCATGGGATTGGTATTACCATAAAAATTTCAGTTGACTATTACTAAAAAAAACCATGGATTTATACAAAAATCCTGAGAAATCTAATCAAATTCCCGGATTTACAATTTTTTCTGAAAGATAAAAAGCCAGAATCAGTGCAGTAGCTGCAATGGCAATAAGATACCAGAACTTTAATATTATCATACCTTTATACGACGGGGCGGGGCGTATCGTTCCGGGCGGCGGGAGCGGAATATCCCTTTTTGCCCATGATATTGCAACTGCGGCAGAAAGAACTGAAACAGCAAAAACAGCCACGGCAAGCGAAATAAGCGACCATCCCGAAAAAAGTCTGCCGAACTCAGGATTACCCTTTTCTTTTATAAAATAACTTTCCAGAGTCAGCAGATAGACTCCGATTCCGGCAAGAATTAAACTCGATACAGCATTCATAAAAACTCTGAACATATCTGATCCCCTTATTATTTCTGCACAGCAAGACTTTCAAGTGAATATCCATCTTCAAGCGGGATCTGGGCAGATGATTTTTCGACAAGACCGTCTACAGTTATTTCAGCAATTGTAATAGATGCAGATTCGTCACTTGAGCTTCTGAAAGAATTTATGAGGACATGGTTTTGAAACGGTTCGCCAGACAGTTTTATCATCGGCTGGGTAAGGTCGTGAGTCTCTTTTTTGACATACGATATTGCTGAATCTGTTACACCAAGAGTCGCCCCTTTGAATAATGAATTCAGCACTATAGCCACACTTCCCTCATCGTTCATTGCGATATAATCAGGTGAATCCAGAGCGGCATCTGTAAAATCTGTCAGGAACGAAATTGTTTTATCACCGTCATAATTAAACAGTTTTATTTTCCCCGGATCATCGGCATATTCACTTGAATTCGCTATCATGACGAATCCGTTATCAGCAACACCGATCGACCTTAGCGAAGGACCCGATCCGTTCACGCCGGTTGCTCCCCATACATCAAACCATTGAATTACTTCAGGAATATCTGTTTCAAGATCAAGCAGTGCAAGATCGTCAGGACCGGCAGTTCCAATTGAACTCCCCTCTTCTGTTATAAATTCCTTTCCGCCAAGAACCAATGCCCTCTTTCCGCCCGGAAGAATCGTAAAAGCAGACGGAACATGCATTTCAGGGTGATCTTCGCTTATCACAGCTTTGCCGTATTTATCAACTGTCATTGAATAGATTCCGCCGTTATAATTGCTGTAATCGCCCTTTTCCAGAACATTGCCGCTTACAAGATAAAATTTGTAAGGATCAGCCGGATTTGCGACGATCTGGTCAAAAATCACCCTTTCCTTTGTCTGGTCAACCACTTTCAGGTTTGGAAGTTCAATTTCTTTCTGAGCAATGCAGAGAGTTGAATCAATAAGTGCAAATAGTGTCACAAATCCGGTCTTCCACGAAGAAATTGCGGCAAGTCTGCCGTTTGAATTAAATCCGATCCCTTCAAGATCACTGTCCGTTTCAAAATATTTACCTGTATCGATAACCGTGGCATCATCTTTTAGAACAAAAATCTGCACACGCCAAGCCGCCTCAGAATCATTATAATTCCGGATTGTTGCAAGGATAAGCCTGCCATCCGGAACATTTTCGAAACATTCTTTCCCTTCTGTATCAAAACCCGAAAGAAACCCTTCCGGAGCAGAATCTTCATCTGTAATCTCTGAATCATCGGATCCTTCAGTATCAGCAACACTTTCATCACTTGTGTCTATATTTTTTTCAGAAGTTGAACAGCCGGAAATTAAAAAGAAAACAATAATGAAAAATAAAAAACATCCCTTCATTTTTACCCTCCACGGAAATTATTCATGCCCCGGAATTATACTGTTTAAAACTTGTTAAGCAAACAAGAGCCATGTACAATGCATTTCAGTCAGGATATCTTTTTGACAGGGAGAAGTGTTATGCGTTATCTGATTTCGGTCATGATTCTTTTGCTTTTTTGTGGTTGTTCGAACGAAAAACAGAAATTCTATAAAACTGAAGGACACAGCTTTCATTTTGATCTGAGTGAAATGAATATTCCGGCTGGAAAATCTTTGTTTTTGTATGTAAATGGAAAAAAATATCCGGTTTTAGAACACAACGACGAATCATATCAAACACTTATAGATGATTATGATTCCATGGACTATACACAGAAAACTCATGTCACTCATTTTTCCACAGGAATCGAGCTTAAGTCCGGTAAAATAAATCATCTTTTTTTAACTGATGGAGACCCCCGCTTCAATCCTGATCACAAACTGCTTCTATCTTTTTATCATTTTGAATCTGCAACAAATAATGATATTCTTAAAACTGTAAATTCCGGCGACAACCATGAATATGCCTGTGCTGTTTCAGCTGCGGTAAGCATGGTGTTCAATCATCCGGAACTTGTGACAGATGATCCTGAAAAAGCCGCCATAATCATGCACCATATCAATCCGGTTGAGGCAGACAGAATGTGTGATCCGAAAGCTCCTCACAGGCAGGAAATCATAGATCTTGCAAAAGCCATAAACACTGCAAATAAGAACGGCGGAAGCTTTGTAAACGAACCGCTTACTGTCTATAATGAAACACCTCCTAAGGATGAATCTCAGCAGAATATGTTCTGGGTTGAAGAACCGGATGACACAACAAGTCTGATAATGTTTAAAGATGGAAACCCTTACTATGTTTACAAATTTACAGACGATGAAGAACCGGCACCGCTTGCGTTTGAAGGTGATCTTTCGACAAAAAGTCCAGCCGTTCAATACCGTCCTGTCGATGATGTTCTAAATGCCGCTCAACCCGCTCTGCTCGCAGCTCTGAATGAAACAAAAAATGATCAGGCACTTGAAAATATAAAATATACCATCATTAAAGGTGACGGACCTTCTTCCGGCGAAACAGCAGTTGAAATTCCTGACAGCGAAGAAATTGCTAAAAAAGCTGTTTTCAGCGTAACGAACGAAAAAATAGTCCTTTCAAAACAAGGCGGAATCGACGGAATGTCCATATACCTTGACAGCGAAGAAATAACTACTGATAAAGACGGTTTCAGATATATGACCGTTAAAGTGAAAAATTATTATCTGCGGCATGTTGCTCTTTTCTTAAAATGGAAAACTCCGGACGGCTCATATGATAGAGACTGGTTAAAAAAATATCTCAATGATCCCACGAAAGAGGATTCCGGTCTTTCACCCGATTTTTATCCAGTATTTGATTTGCCGACATGGTATGCTTTTTTTAATGATGTATCAAGCGAAACATACTCGGCTTTTTGGGGTTTTGTTTCAAATCGTGCAGTAATGATGGGAATTCCGTTAAGTCCCGACTGGTCATATTTCAAGATTCCGATACCACCGACCAGCAGCTCTGCGGAACTGATTTTTGCTTCGATGGGAACAGGTCAGTGGTATAACGAAAACATTCCCGGAGCCATTCTAACTTCAATTGTTGATCTGGGTATTCCTGCATATTTTCTTGCATCTGGAATCAGAGACGGAGTTGATGGCAAACCGATTCTGAAAGATGCACTCACCGATCCGAAAGTTATCACAACTATTGTATCCCTCGGTATTGCGATGGGCATCTACGGCGAATCGCGCAAAAATGGTGCCAACAATTATGCACCTTATGCAAAAGCACTCGGCTCAATACTTGTAAACACCGGCTGTGACAGGCTTCGTTATGCAATAATTAAAGCTGCGGCAAAAAGTGAAGCGGAAAACGGCGTTCCATTTATCGGCTGGGGACTTTATCTTGCAGGACTTGCCGCAAACACAAGTCAGCTTATACAGACAATAGCCGAGGTATCTTCAACTTCAGCTGTGCACAGAAACGGACTGAATGCAACATGGTCCCCGAAAGTGCGAATAACGCCGGACCCTCTTAACATTCGTGGAGGATTTCCTGAATCAGCAGTAAAATACAAGGCTTATATCTTTTTCAACAAACATGAGGCAATTGAGCTTCCCAAAAAAGACGAATACGGAACCATCGGAAACACGGCTGTTCCGCATATGGATTTCATTTTTGATAACATTCCTGAAGGCGGTACGGCAAAAATAGTGATCTATCTTATGAGCGCAAACGGATTTATTTCAGGATATGCCAGCAGCGAAGTTACAAACAGTCTCAAAAATGCTCCGCCGGACAGCAATGGTGTGAATTATACGATTCAACTTACTGAAAACATGGTAAACATCACCGAGAGCACAAAATTCATTCACAAGGATAAAATCGGTCTCGACAGCAATGGAAAACATGTGTGGCTAGGATATACCGATTCAAAAAATAATTATGTTGCCCCGCCGGCTCCGGAAAAAACTCTGGCAAGTCTCAACTGCTCAAGCACGGAAAGCGGATTATGTTCACTTTTTGATATAACCCTCAGCATAAAAGGACATTCCGCAGCCTATACTTGGCAGTCATACGCTGAAAATACGATGGAATGCGGCTCCACTGAAAAATCAACCGGACAGAAAATGTTCATTGAAAACATTTCTCTTCTCAACAACGAATCGGGCGGACCGGAATCTCTGATCGTCGATCCCAAATGCGCATATCTGACATACAGACCCACCGCAGCTTACACTCTTACCGGCGAAACAGGTGGAAACAATGTGTTCGTTTCCCCTGAAACAATTGACGGAACTGTACATTATTTTGTACGGAAAATTTCTGTGGATCAGAATCTTTCATTTAATATGACATCAACAGCTTCCGGTCAGCTGAATATGCCGTCAACTGATACGGCTGTGCACCCTTCCGGCTATCTTGTGTCGATATACCGAGACCTCAATAAAATGGAGATACTTGACCTGAATAATGATCCTGTACCGCTTGAAGAAGCGCCTTATGCAGCAATTATTTCAGGAACAGGTGACAGGGAAGGACTTTTAAACGGTCCTGCGGCACTTACGGTAAGCGAACAGGGAGACATAATTGTGCTGGAACAGAACAATCTGCGGGTTTCAGCATTTGATGTAAACGGATCAGTGAGACAGATCTTCGGTGATGCAGAAAATATGAAAAATTACTTTACCCTTGCAAACATCGACGAGACATTTCAGGCTCTTGATATTGATGTGGAAAGCACCGGAATGATTTTCGTGCTTTATTACAAAAATGGCGGGAAAACAAAAAATGATTACGGGATTCAGATCTATTCAAAAACAGGAGAACTTGTTGATACAGCTCTTGGAATTGCCGCCGCAAAAATGGCTGTTGATCATTTCAGGAACATTTTCACGCTGAATTATGAAACAGTTTTGAGTACAGGCAATATGCAGAAACCGACAATCAGTCTTTGGACACCGTTACCTTAACCCCTGGAGCTTATTATGCACAAGTTGTTGATTATATTTATCATTTTTTTTATGATCGGATGTGACAAATCCTCTGATAAAATGATCTCCGGTGGAAATTCAGCTAAAACTTACAAGGAATCAGAACTCACACCTGAAACAAAAACCGTCACTCATGATGACACAGTGATTCTGCATCTGGAAGAAAATATTCCGCATTCAGGAGATACGGGAACAACAGGCGTAGATGTTGTCACTTACGAATATACTCATCCTGTTCAGCAGACAGTCTGCCTTGAAAAACACGATGAAATTAATTACCGGCTTGAAATTAAAAATGAAGAAGGAAATCTCATTACAGAAATAACAAATGGAAATTGTCAGGCATTTTCAGCATCAGAAGGAAAATATTACTTTTATCTTTCATCAACTTCTAATGGAAAATCGCTTGGAACCGGTTCAACAGTATTTATAAGACCTTATGCCGAAACAACACACTGTGATGATTACAAAAGCCCTGATGTTGCAAAAACACCGGAAACAGTTGAATTAAAAACTGCAAATCACTGCACCTCAGACCCGAATCTCACATGCACAATCCCTGCAACATATTCTGACATTCCATACGGTTGTCCATTCAGCGGTCCATGGTATTACAGCGATTTTTATACCTGTGCTAAAATGGATCCTGATGAAAGTGAAAACTGCAAAGAATATCTGTATCAGAAATGTGATTCTATTGAGACTTTGTGCAAAAATTACTGGCAGGATTATTCTGAAAGTTATGAAGATTGGGGCGATTCTGGCTACAATATCTGGACAAAATGCTTCGGCGGAGACTCCACCCAGTATTTATATCCCAAATACAGTAATATTGCCGATCCTGTCATCAAATCAAATTTTCAGAAATATATTGAGCAGTTTTGCAAAGATGTCGCTGCCGACTGTTCTTCCGGCTGGAAAATTTCATCATCAGCTCCTGAAAATTGCGACGGGTTTGTTAAATATTCCAAATACAGCGACCTTGACTTGAAAAGCGGAGAAGTTGCAGTTCATCAGAGAACATATCTTCATATCGGCAGAAATTCTTTCGGTCCGGCAGATGATGATATTGTCATGGTTCTGAATGGAAGATGTGATAACATTCCTCACAGAGCCGGAACTTATATTCTCGGACCTCAGACGCAAGTTGTGATTTATCCTTTCAGCAAGTTAAAAGGAAAGCCTTTTCTGTTTGAAAATACATGGGAAACAGAAAACCAGAATTTTTTACTCCCGGTAGTTTACAGAGAACAGATGCCTTCTCAGGATCCTTCGTTTATTTCTATGATTCCGAGCACTGAATCTTCGCTTACTGTCACTTCGGCATCAGGCACAACTGATGATCTTTGCAGGATTAAAGCAGCTGGAATAGTCTGTGACAAACCGACAGCATGGGATGTTACCCCGAAATTGACCGGAGAAGTTGTGTTCATAAAAATGGCTGATACAGCAATAAAAACCGGCACAAATTGTTCCGCTGCGTATCTTTTCGATCACAGATGTGACGATCTTAACAAGCTCGGGCTTAGAAATTACGGACCTGACACTGATGTTCCTCAGGCTTTGAGCAGAGTCATCCTGCCGGATTCCGACACAATTTTAAGAAGTTTCAACAAGACCGCCTTTTCAGGATCTGCAACAGTTTCACAAGGAAGTTCCCCTTCTCCTTCAACAGTTTATCTTGATTCGGAAACTGTATCGAGTGCTCAGGCATATAAACTTCCTGATTACAATCATACAATTCTGATAAGTCTTAGAAAATGCTGCGGATGTGATCTTGAAAATGTTGATTTTACAGGCAATGACTTATCAAGAACTGTTCTTACCGGCTCAAATATGAACGGAGCTGTTTTTAATAATACCAATCTAATCGGAGCCGATCTGCGAGACACTTCGTTGCAAAATACAAAATTCACAACCGTTCAACTCGGTGATAATTATTTCGGCTGTGCAGATCTAAGTAATGCAGATATGGTTGATCCTGCCGACAGCAGCAAAAGCACAGCTACTGTATCAGGCACATTTAACTGGGAAATTTCAAGCACTTACAATGGTATAACCGTCTCATGTGATGAAACAGGAACAAATTTATACAACTCTAAAATTCCTATCCAGATCCTTCCTAAGAAAAGCTGGAAAACGCTACAGCTTCAAAATGCAGTTCTTCTTGATAAGATTGACAATTATAATCTTTCCGGCATTGACTTGAGTGGTGGAAATTACTCTGGACTTAGAACTGGCGGGGAAATTCTGAATATGCAGGGAGCGAATTTATCGGGATCCAATCTTACAAACACCGATTTTTCATCCATTGACTTCAGTCCGCTGATAAAAGACAAAACCGCACAATACAGCGATTTTTCAAATGCAAGAATAGGCGGAGCAAGTTTTGCAAACGCAAACCTTGAAGGAGCAACTTTTTCAAAAGTGATCATCGACGGAATCTCAGGAAGCGTCAATTTCAGCTACAGCATGCTCATAAACGCTGTATTTGAAGATTGCGATCTTGGGAAAGCTGATTTCAGTGATGCCTATATTTACTCAAAATTCAGAGAAACTGTAACAACTCAGAAAAAAGCACTGATTTCCAACCTTACTGCAAAAGGATCAGTATTTACAAACAGTTTTCTTTCAAAAATGACTTTCATCAACACAAAAATCACTGATGGAAATTTTAATTCTGCTCAGATGGTAGGTGTAACTTTTGATTCCAATTCAGACCTTTCAAATACAAAATTCTCAGATGCCTATCTGCAAGGCGCTGATTTTTCTCAGGCAGTTCTTACCAATGCCTCTTTTTCCGGTGCGTATCTTTCATTAAAAGACGGATACTGGCACTATTCGATTGATGATCCTGAATGCACTGATATAAGAATAGAATACAAAAAAACAAACCTCGGCAGTTCTTCTGATATAATATGTCCCAACGGCGAAAAAGGTAAGTGTGACACTGATGAAAAACTGAGCAGGAAAGATAAAAAGATCGTTGAACCGCCTTGTGTTGACGGTGATGACGAAGATATTTTCGGCAATAACGACTGCATAACTCACGAATATCTGGAAAAAAACATCATCCCAGAATGTGACGAAAACAATAAAGATGTAATGCAGTGCGGATGCCTCGTGGAAGGAGAATAAATCACTTCATCATGCTTTAACCCCTTAAAAACTGGACAGTTATCAAGCTGATTTCTTCCCGGAATTTTTTCCTGTTTTTTTATAATACTGACTCATCACATAATTTGGTGTTTTATATTTATTTAAAGTCTCCTTCCTTTGGAAAAGACTATCTCTGTTTTTAATGGTGCCCTTTATTTTACTCTTCCAGTTCAGATATTGTGTCTTCGGAATCTGCAACGGCAGGTGTTTTCTTTTTGACAGTAACTGAGTTGTTGGTCTCGGTTGATTCAAGTTCACTGAATGCGTCTCCGCCCATTCCTTTGCTTTTCACTGCGGGAGCGACCGCTGCCTTCTGTTCACAACCTTTCTTGAAACCTGAGTCGCATGCGGCTTTGAAATGGACATCCGCCTGATTTATATCTTTGTTTCCGCCAAGACCTTTCCTGAACATGTTTCCGGCATAGTAGCATGCCTTTGCATGTCCGTAATTGCAGGCATAGGAGAAATGGCTCCTTGCAAATATCTGGTTTTTCATCCCTTCAACGCCGTTATACCACATAACACCGAGCTTGAAACAGGCAGTCGCATCTTTTTTGGTCTCACAGCTGTATTTGAGTTTTTCTCTTGCACTTTCAGAAACCGTGCCGCCGTTTTTAATAGCGTTGAGAAGTTTTTCAGCAACCACTTTTGATCCCGATGGAAGTGATGCAGAATCAGGAATAGTTTCCGTGATTGCCAGATCGACTTTTGCAGTCTCGATATCAATCATCCTGACAGTTATGATGAACTGGTTCCCGAGATTTCCGAAAGTGCCGGTGATCAGCTTTTTTATCGCAAGAAATTTGCCAAGTTCGACTGCCTGTTCAGGATCAATTATTCCGCTCATCATAAGTCCGTGCTCATCAAGAACTTTTTTAAGCTGAGTCCTTTCAACAAGTTCGATCTTTTTATCTGAAGAAAGCTCGGAAATGATTATTCCGGTAACGGTGGAAGCATAATCTTTATAATATGTCCCGCCATCCAGATCAAGAACTGCAACTTTTGTGCTTTGCGCAAAACAATTTACAGAAAAAAGTAGAATCGCAGTAAAAAACACTGCGGTGAACAACACCTTTTTCATTGGAACCTCCGTTTATTCCGAAAAATAATCTTCGATATTTATTGATGAAAAGAACTTTTTCACAACTTCAACCGAAACATTTCTTGTTTCTTCTCTTATCCTTGCAGTCTCATTCTGCGGAGTTACAAAAAAAGGCTTGTGTTCATAATGAGTGATCTTGTATTTTACACCGTTCTTAAATGTGTGCAGATCGACCTCCAACTGATATTTTCTGTAATTATCAACAGTTATGGTCGTTCCTTTAAGCGATATGATAATTGAATGGGGCAGATTTTCATCAGCTGACGGAACAATACCGAAATCGAGCAGAGCCTTTTCAATATCATCGACGATTCTCACAGCACTGTTCACTTTCAGATAAACTTCCTTTTTCCCCATTTTCTCAGGAATAAGGATCAGCTCCACAAATTTCTTGTCACCTTTTGAAAGCGAAAATGAACCTTTAAGATTTTTATATCCTTCCGATTTTATTAAGAAATTATAGCTCCCCGGTTTAAGAAATATCTTTTTGTTCACAGGATTTGCACTTCCGTTTATTTCAACGGTTCCTTTAAGTCCTGTTTTTCCTGAAAAATATATGGAACCGTGAGAAGCCATCATTTCGATCTCTTTTTTCACAGCCGACAGAATATCAATATACTTCTTTTTTTCCGGCACTGCCTGCTCGGAAACCGAGTAAAGAAGAGAGAATGCGAGATACACCGTTGTCAGCGTGCTGTCATATTTCACAGGGTCGAGCATCTCCAGATCGTCAGGAAGAGTAGTAATAAGATATGTGATAGTGTTGATGACCGCTTTGGATGACATGAACGCAGTAACCTCAAAACCCTCTTTTGTTTTTTTAGGCTGAGTATATTCAACACCTTTCAAAAACACAGATGAGTTCACCATGATATCATTTTTCAATGTTTCTGTATACTTACCATCTTTTTCCTCTTGAGACATGGAGGCGCTGCCCTTGATCTGAGCAACTATCGAACTGCTTAGCTGGGCAAGAGCATCCATTTTTGCGTTCTTTTCGTTGCTTCCGTACCCTGTTCCTTTCAAAACAGCAGTTTGAACATCAACATCAGAAAAAGCCGCCTTCGCTCCTGCGGCTGAAGGAGCCGGATTGTCCGGCCCCTTTCCGTCAAGCTCTGCAAAAGCATCTGCCGCATCCTTTTTCGCCTTGCTGTAATTCCCTTTGGCAGCTAAACCGGCAGGAATAAGAGCAAAAATAAGGATCATCAGCAAAACATATCTTTTCATAACACGCCTATTCAATAGTTAATTCAATACTTCCTGTGCTTGATGCCTTGAAAACAAGGAATGAACCGGTGTCGCTTACTTTTTCAAGTTTTCCCGGACCGTTATATGTTCCTTTCAGACTCTGGAAAAGTTCGAAAGCATTAGGAACATCCTTGAGATAAGCAATGTAGCTGAATGTTGATTTTCCACCTGCGAGTCTCTTGATCGGTCTTGGTGACATCTTCTTGAGTGCGCCGTAAACCGCTTCATCAACACCAGCGCCGTCAGCAGAATTGGAAAGAACTGTAATTTTGAAAGGTTTGCCTTTCTTCGCCATTTCCATCCACTCTTTCTTGATCTGGGAAATTATCTTTGCAGAAGCATCGTTTGTAGCTTCCTGAACAAGAGCATTGGGGTCTGTAACTTTTCTTTCTGCCGAATAACCGGTCGTTGAACCGAGAAGTTTTCCTGAAGCTGTCTCAAAAACTTCAACAGTTACAGATGCTTTTGCTGTTCCCATATTTCCAGCACCGCCTGAATAGTTGATCTTTGCATAAATATCAGAACCCAGAGAAAGAGCAAGATCATGCATAGGATCGGTCTCTGCGCCTTCAAGTGTCGAAATTTTGCTTACAATACTGTTCACCTTGTCGCCCTGAGCCGCAGCATAAACTTCAAAAGAATTATCCTGAAAATATTCCTGCATAACTGTCACAGCAGTTTTTGCATAGTCGCCGCCTTTATCAGCAAATACTGAAATAGTCGGCATTCCGATCTTTTCGCCAATCTCGTCTTCTGAAGTAATGATCTCACTTGCGACAAGCTCTTCTTTTATCATTGCAACATCAACTTTAAAAAGATATGTGAGCTTTGTTTTGGTGCCCTGTTTAGCTTTTGCCTTAACTTCAGACTGGAATCTGATGTATTTTGCTGTGTTTGCATACATCTGCTGAGCAAGTCCGACCGCTTTTGTTTTTTCAGCAGCACTTTTCAAAATAGGTTTGTCACCACCTTCAAGAACGAACCATATCGCTGTTTTCTTAGCTTCAACCGTTGCTTCTTCCATTGTGCATCCGATACCGCTTGATTTGATCATCATTTCGCCTGTACCTGAACTTTCAACAAAACTTGCTTCATAGATAGCCGGTGTCGGCTGTGTGTTGGCATTACAAACCGGAGCAGATCCGCAGCTTGAAAAAAGCACTGCAACCGCAATTGTTAAACTTACAAACATCTTTTTCATTTCCGAACTCCCTGATTTAACTGAATAATAATTAACCCCGTTCTATATTTCTCACTTTTTTCTCTTTGATGCACATACATCTGAAGGCTTTGAATACATTTTAGCAGTCGATCCTACAATCGGCAAATGAAAATTAAAATCAAGCGATGCCGTCAAGCCCATTGCAAGAAGGTTGTATTTGTCCACATTAATATCATTCCATTTCATACTGGTTATAAATCCTAAATTCCATCCACCTTTAACAACAACATCAAAAGATGGATTCACACTAAATCCGAAATGAAGCTGCGGATTGACAATAAACTGCTGAATTTTAAAATCTTCGCTTGTCCAGCCACCTTCATAAGCAAGATTAAGTGCCGGAGCAAAATAGAAACCTGCACCGCCAGCATACAGTCTTTTTGAAAGCCCGAGACCGCCACCGAACCATGCCAATCTGCCAACTGTTGAGGAATCATCAATACCGACACTTCCCTGAATAAAGAAATCCAGATAGAATTCGCTAAGTGCCTGACTGTTTGTGGAATATCCAAGATCGACACTACCACCAAGATGCAAACCGGGAGCAAGGAACATATCCAGAAGACTGTCTGTTGTTACTGTGTTATGTTCCACTCCTTGAACCATTGATGAATTCATACCGAAACCGAGGTTGAAGAAAAGACCTGTCCATGGATATTCTCTGAGCAGATCGGCCTCTTCAGCTTTTCCGTTTGTTATCTTCATTATTGTCGGCTTGTTATAACCATCAGAACAGTTCTCAGACACCTTTCTTGCTCTGACATAGCCCATATTTTTCATTTTGCCGTCAACTGACTGCATTACAGTGAAAGGAGCATCGACCCTGATATCTTCCATAACACCGAAATCTGTTTCGATCTTTGATCCGTTAACTGCTTTAACAGGCATGAAAAGAGCAAAGTTGTCATCTTTCTTGAGTTGATAATTAGCATTTATAGCCGCTGCTTTCACCGCAGTCTGGAAAGTATCGTTAAATACCGCCATAACCTGATTGTGCGTAGGGATAACAAGATAAGAATCTGTAGATCCTGAAACCATTCCTGACATAGCGACAAGCTTTTTATGAAGAACGAACTGTTTAGATTCAGGATTGTAATTGTAAATAAGGAAAGTGACATTTACAGGAATATCAAATTCTATATCATAAAAATAGACCGTTCTTCCGTCAAACGACTTTCTTTCCTTTCTGATAACCTTCCCGTCACCTTTGATATACTGAACATGAGCCGCAAAAACATAAGACGAATTAACCAGTGTCCTGATAAATTCAATCGAAACACCAAGCTCTTTCGCCTTTGTCACCATAAAAGTTTCCTGTTCAGTCTCAGGAAGTTCTTTATATCTCTGTTCAATTGTGACATCAAGCAGAACGCCAAGACTGTTTTTCACACTTGAATTAAGATAGTCTTCAAGTCTGCTCTTAAATCCGTCAAGGCTGTCAGTTCCGGAAGTAAAATATGGAATATATTCGCCAGTTTCAACAGTTGATTCACCATTTTTTGTAAACATCTGGGCTTTACCGTTCTGCATCACTATTTTGTCGAAACGGTTTGTTATAGTCCATTCGTAAAAAGTCTTTGCCGCTTCCATTTTTTCGCTGTATTCAAGCGGATAATTAACAGTAAAGCTCCACGGTGAACAGCGGTATCCGCTTTGACTGCTTTCACAGTACTGCATCGGAATGCTGATAGAATTCTGCATAAAGCCGATATCTGCAAGTCCCATGACAGCTTTTCTTTCATATTTTTTCTGTGTTGAATCAGATTTCAGCATTGAATCATCAGACACGGCTGAAAGCATGGAAACAAAGAACAACTGAATCCCGAGCAAAATTAACAATTTTTTCATAACTCATCCCCCCACGGTGAATCGCAAAAAATAAATCTCAAAAATCTCAGGTCACATATTAATATTTAAGAGAAAAAAGGCAATTTTTAGGATGGGTTCAAATGATAAAAAAAAGAGCCGCAAAAAGCGGCTCAAACAATCTTTTTCGAGTTATTTTTTACTCTGCTGTTTTTTCTTCAACTTTTTCGACAACAGGCTCTGCTTCTACAACAGGAGCTGCTTCTTTCTTGGCAACTCTTTTCTTTGTAACTTTCTTTTTTGCTGTTGTCTCATCAGCTCTCAAGTATTCGATTATTGCGGTAGGAGCTGCATCGCCTCTGCGGAAACCGAGTTTGACAACTCTTGTATATCCGCCGTTCCTTTCAGCAAAACGAGGACCGATCTCTCTTAAAAGTTTTGTGATGACTTCTTCTCTATCAGATTTAACCATTTTTGTAAGCTGGGATATTGAAGCAGTCGTGTTCTTCTTTGCAAGAGTAACAGCTTTATCAGCTATCTTCTGAAGTTCTTTCGCTCTTCCTACTGTTGTCTGAATGCGTTCGCTCTTCACAAGAGAATTAAGCATATTACAGAGCATTGCCTCTCTGTGTGAACTGTCTCTGTTTAATCTTCTGCCAGATTTTCTATGTCTCATTACTTACTCCCTGATTTCTTCTCAATTTGTTCAATTATTTTATGATCCGGGAAGTTCTCA
>DAOQAY010000056.1:0-16536 GCA_035354435.1 bacterium | reverse complement strand
TGAATTCCGTAAAAACCGGCACGCGCCGCAAGATCAATAAAAAGAACCGTATCAAGACAAACCGGAGCGGCAAGGATCGAATCTCTGCACAGAAAATTTATCTTTATCTGCATCGGCATATCAAGCCAGCCGAATATATCAATGTTGTCCCAGGCTTCTTTGGCATCGCCTCTTGGCGGATAGTAATTTATTCTCACTTTATGATAGTATTTACCATAAAGATCGGGGTAATTTTCCGGTTCAAGAATGGTATCAAGAACAGAAAGTTTTGAAACCTCCTTACTTTTGAAATTCTCAGGATTGTCAAGAACTTCACCGTCACGATTGCCCAGAATATTGGTTGAGAACCAGCCGGCAAGACCGAGCATTCTTGTTTTAAGTCCTGGTCCAAGTATCGTTTTCATAAGTGTCTGACCTGTCTTCCAGTCTTTTCCTGCTATCGGAACCTTGTTTTTGCTGGCAAGTTCCTGTATTGCCTTGTTGTCAACCGCATAATTGGGAGAACCATTAACAAAAGGGAAACCCATTTTTAAAGCGGCATAGGCGTATATCTGGCTCGGAGCGACTTCGGGATGATTTTCATTCATTGCTTTTTCAAAAGCCTCAAGGCTTTCATGAATTTCACATGGTTTGTGATAGGCTTCAGTTGAAGCGTTCCATACCATTACAGCTCTTGTGCAACCTTTTTCAGCCATACATTTTTTCATGTCATCCATAAGCTGATTGGCAAGATCCATGTGGTTTTTACCTTTTTTAACATGTTTTCCATTCAGATTCTTAACCCAATCGTGATAAAAAACGGCTTTCATCGGCTTGAGAGCCTTCATTTCTTCTTTTATAGGGTCAAGATGTTTTGAAAGCACAACATCAGCATGAACTGCGGCATCATACATATTTTCTTCAAAAACATCCCAACCGGCAAATTCAATATTATCCAATGAAACCAACGGAACAAAATCCTTAATCATCGGTGATTTTTTGTCTGTTCTCTTTCCAAGTCTGATATGACCCATCTGGGTTACAGAGCCGATCGGTTTTGCAAGACCTTTTCTTATGTTGAAAATACCTGCAAGAACAGTTGTGGTAATAGCGCCCATTCCGGGAATGAACATCATAAGCTTTCCATCAGCCGGTTTAATTGAATGCTTCATCAAATTCTCCTCAAAAATATATAAAAATAAAAAAACAAAAGTGCGGCCCGATTGAGCAAAAACCGTGCCGTTGTGATACATTAGTGATTACGGCACATAATGTCAAAAATTTATATTTTTTTCGTAAATACAGTTTCATTCTTTTCGCTGAATGTAAAAAACATTTACGAAATCAATTTTGTAAAGTGGCTGTTTTTATGTAGAATCACAATAACTTTTGAGGTTGTTCATGAAAAAGAAAGTTGTTTTGTCACTTATATTGACTGTTGTTATAACTATCACAGCTTTTTTCATGAACTATTTCAAAACCCCTGTGAGATACTACGCATTCCCTGCTGTTCTGATCTTTCTTCCGCTAATTCTTGATAGAACTTTTTCTCCTGCAAATCTTCTAAAACCTTCTATAAAAGGATTCAGGCTTTTCTTTTCTGTGTCTATTGCGGTTGTTTTAATCTATCCAGTTCTTTTTTTCTTTTACTGGATAAACTTAAAACATTATCAATTTGCAATTCCTGATACCTCAGAAATTTTTAAAGCGGTAACAAAAGGAATTGCCGCTGTAGCTGTTGCAGCAATACCCGAAGAATTCTTTTTCAGAGGATATGTACAGGAGCACGCCTTTTCACAGTTTAACAAAAAGTTCTTTAAAATAATCACTTTAAAAAATCTTTTCACTTCACTATTATTCGGTGCAGTTCACGCCATAGCATTTCTTGACATAACACGGGCTTCCACTTTTTTTCCTTCACTGCTTTTCGGACTGTTCACTGAAAAAAGCGAAGGGAGAATATTCTACAGTATTTCATTTCATGTCATTTCAAATATTCTGGCGTTTGTACTCTGGACTTTTATTAATTGATGAGATCAGAACAGATATTTTATTGCGAAAAAACCTAAAATTATAAGTACAACAAAAGCTCCGGAAAGAAGGTTGAAATATTTATCAATGAACTTCTTGATAGGTTCTCCGAAAAAATAGATCATCGCACTGACAATAAAAAACCTTGCGGAACGGGAAATAACTGAAGCAAGCACAAAAAGTGGAAAACTCATCCCGAAGACGCCGCTTGAAATTGTAAAAACCTTATATGGTATCGGAGTGAATCCGGCAATAAGAACCGCCGCAAAACCATATTCGTTATACATTCCCTGCACTTTTGCAAAAATCTCGGGGGTAAACCCCGGAATATATGAAAAAAAGATTCCGGAAAGAAGACTCCAGAGTCCTGCTCCTATGTAGTATCCCAGCATACCTCCGACAATCGAAGCAATTGAACAAACAAGTGCGTAATAGAAGGATTTTTTTGGTTTACCCATATTGAGAGCGATCAAAAGAACATCAGGCGGAACAGGGAAAAAGCTTGATTCTGCAAAAGAAAGAGTTGCAAGAGCCGGTGTTCCGTATTTTGTATCAGCCCAGTGAAGCACCCAGTCATAAAGTCTGCGGACAATGTTCTTTTTTTTTGTTTCAACTGTCATTTCTTTTTCCTGATATTTTGTAATAAAATTTCATCTGTCATTTGAATAAGAAGAGGAGTTATCGATATTGAGCCTTCAGTTACAGCATTGCAGTCGCTACCGGCAATATCGCTGAAAAGATTCTGAGTTCCGCCTATCCAGTAGTATTCATGCCCTCTCGGGTCAAGCCTTTTTATAACTTCACCGCCGTAATGCCTTTTTCCAAGATGCGTCCATTTAATTTCATGCTTTTTACCGTCACAAACAGAATCTGGGATATTTATGTTAAACAGATACGGTGCTGAATAAAGATTTTCTACGCCGATCTGTAATTCGATCTCAGGAATAACACGATCAAAAAATATTTCTGCGGCAGCTTTGTATGTATCTTCAGAAAAAGAGGTGTAATCTTCAATATAAAGCGAAACTGCAAAAGAAGTTATGCCGTTATAAAAAGTCTCTATTGCAGCTGCAACTGTTCCTGAATAAGTAATATCATTGGCAAGATTTCCGCCCCTGTTTATCCCTGAAATGGCAAATCTGGGTTTGGAATCGCTCAAAGAATGAAGTCCCAGAAATACCGCATCAGTCGGAGTTCCGGTAACTGCATAACGATTTTCATCTATTTTCTTTGCACGAAGAGGCTTTTCGAGAGTTATTGAATGACCTGCTCCGCTGTTTTCATGCATTGGAGCTGTTGTGAAGAACGGAATATTCCTTTCTGTTAAAACCGCTTCAAGAGCGTTCAGTCCGCCGGCATATACACCGTCGTCATTAGTTAAAAATATTCTGTTTTTCACAATAAACTAAATAGTGGTCGGGATGACTGGATTTGAACCAGCGACCACTTGAACCCCATTCAAGTACGCTACCCAGGCTGCGCTACATCCCGACCTTTCATAAGCTCTCAATAAAGAGAGTTTTATGATTATTTTTTGTTATTGAGTCTATCTTTGAGCACCTGGCTGTGATGGAAATTAGCCACTTTGCGTTCGCTGATAGTCAACGGTTTATTTGTCTGAGGATTGCGACCTTTTCTTTCTTTTTTCTTCTTAACTACGAATTTTCCGAACCCGCTGATCTGGATCTCACCATCTTTTGCAAGACCTGTCTTGAGTTCCTCAAAGAACATGTCAACCAGCTCAGCAGCTCTTCTCTTGTCAACCTTCATCTGCTCATAAACAAGTTCAGCAAGCTCTACTTTTGTTACGCTCATTTTTGTCCCCCAATTATCCGTTAACACTTCTAGCTTCTTCGATCACCTTATCGAAAGCCTTGGGATCTTCCATTGCAAGGAAAGCAAGAACTTTTCTATCGATGTCAATTTTAGCTGTATTCAACATATTGATAAATGTAGAATATGTAAGCCCTCTTTCTCTGACAGCGGCATTTATTCTTGTTATCCAGAGTTTTCTGAATTCCCTCTTTTTCAGTTTTCTGTGAGCAAAAGCATAGGCCCAGCCCCTTTCAACTGTCTCTTTAGCAACTCTGTAGGTTCTTGACCTTGACTGGAAGTTGCCTTTAGCCGCATTCATTATTGTGGCTCTTCTTCTTTTTGCTTTAAATCCTCTTTTAACTCTCATTACGAACTCCTTAATTTACGAATAGGGCAGAAGTTTCTTAAATGCGGGAACATCACATCCTGTGATCAAAAGACCCTTTCTGAGATCTCTTTTCCTTTTGCGGGTCTTTTTTGTAAGAATGTGGCTTTTAAAAGCATGCCATCTTTTAAGTCCGCCGCTGCCGTTAGCTTTAACTCTTTTTGCTGCGGCTCTATTGGTTTTCATTTTGGGCATAGCAATCTCTCCTTCAATTTTTCTGTGAAACCATCATTGTCATTCTTTTATTTTTTACAACACTGTCCAGCTCAATCTGAAGAGCATCCTCTCCGCCAAGTTCTTTGACTATAAGATTGAGATTTTCAAGCGCTTTTTCAGCAAACATAATTTCTCTGCCTCTGAAGAATACGGTGAATTTGACTTTGTTTCCATCATCGAGGAATTTCTTGGCTTGACGGACTTTAGTCATAAGGTCATGCGTGTCGGTATTAGGCCTGATTTTCAATTCTTTAATCTCGACAACAACCTGATTCGCCTTGGCTTTTTTAGCCTTTTTCTTCATCTTGTAAAGGTGTTTGCCGTAATCCATGATCTTACAGACAACAGGATCCGTGTTCGGGGAAACACAAACGAGATCAAGCCCGAATTCTCTAGCTTTTTCCAAAGCTTCCCTTTTTGTAAGAACACCCAGCACTTCACCGGCCGGATTGATAACTCTCATCGAAGGTGACTTTATTGTTTCATTAACAAGTCCGACACCCTGAGGAGCTGCAGTCGCTTCGGCTTTGGTGTTTTTAATCAATAATAAACTCCGTTATAGTTCTGTTTATTCAAATCATCAATAAATTCAGCAACACTTATTGTTTCCTGTTCTCCGCCTCTCTTCCTGACAGTGACGGTCTTCAGATCTGCTTCATTGTCACCGATGACAACAATATAAGGAGCTTTCTGAACAGACCATTCGCGGATTTTGTAACCTATCTTTTCGTTTCTGTCGTCAAATTTAACTCTCAGTCCGTTCTCAACCAGCATCCGGCGGAACCTGTCAGCAGTTTCAGTATGTTTATCTGAAACAGGCATTACAACAACCTGAACAGGTGAAAGCCAGAGCGGGAAAGCGCCTTTAAAATGTTCAATGAGAACACCGAAAAATCTCTCGATCGAACCGAGAAGCGCTCTGTGGATCATTATCGGTCTATGTTCAAGATTGTCATCTCCGGTGTAGGAAATGTTAAATCTTTCCGGAAGATTGAAGTCGACCTGTATCGTCGACAGCTGCCACAATCTGCCTATTGAATCAGTTATGTTGATGTCTATTTTAGGACCGTAGAAAGCACCGTCACCCTCGTTGGTCTCCCAGAGAAGACCTGATTTTTCAAGAGTTTTTCTGAGAGCATCTTCAGCTTTGTTCCATACTTCGATGTCGCCGACATATTTTTCGGGACGGGTGCTCAGGAACATTTTAAACGCATTGAATTCGAAGCTTTTAAGCATGAAAAGAGAAAAATCGAGAACTCTTTTTATCTCTGCTTCAAGCTGGTCGAGTCTACAAAAAAGATGTGCATCATCCTGTGTAAATCCGCGAACTCTTTTCAGTCCGTTCAAAGTTCCTGACTTTTCATATCTGTAAACTGTCCCGAGTTCTGCCCATCTGAACGGAAACTCGCGATAGCTCCATTTTTTTCTTTTGTATAGCATGACATGGAAAGGACAGTTCATCGGTTTGACATAATAATCTTCGCCGTCAATGTCCATCGGATTGTACATGCCGTCTTTATAGAAACCGAGATGTCCGCTTGTCTCCCACAGAAGACTTCTGCCGATATGCGGAGTGAAAACAAGATCATAGCCGTTACGGACATGCTGTTTTCTCCAGAAATTCTCCACAACAGTTCTTACTACACCGCCGTTTGGAGTCCAGAGAACAAGTCCGCCGCCGACACTTTCAGAAAATTCGAACAGATCAAGGTCTGCACCGAGCTTTCTGTGATCGCGTTCTTTCGCCTCTTCGAGCATTTTTATGTGGGCATCAAGGGCATCTTTTGTTGCAAAAGCAGTTGCATAAAGCCTCTGAAGCATTGCGTTTTTTTCATCGCCTCTCCAGTATGCACCGGCGACAGACATGAGTTTGAAAGCTTTAATAAATCCGGTATCCGGAACATGAGGTCCGCGGCAGAGATCAACGAAGTCGCCGTGAGTATACAAAGAAACTACAGGCTCGCCGAGATCTTCAATTATTTCAACTTTGTATGTTTCGCCCATTTTGGTAAAGAGCGCTATCGCATCTTCCTTTGAAACTTCCTTTCTGATGAATGGTGACTTTGCTTTAACGATCTCATTCATTTTCTTTTCTATTGCTTCAAAATCATCCTGAGAAAAACGGTGAGGTGAATCAAAATCATAATAGAATCCGTTCTCTATTGCAGGACCTATCGTAACTTTTGTGCCGGGAAACAGCTTCTGGACGGCATCAGCCATAACATGTGAAGCGGAGTGCCTGATTATTTCAACGCCTTCAGGGTTTTTGGCAGTAATTACGGTCATGTTGCCACTTTCAACGATTGAAGTTACATCGACAGCTTTTCCGTTTATTGAAACAGCTACTGCCGCTTTCGCAAGACCTTCGCCGATCTCTTTTTTAATGAATTCCAGCCAGCTTTCGTTTCTTTCGGAACTTACCTTCTTGCCGTCAGGAAGGATGATTTCAAACATACACACCTCTTAAAACAACACTATCCCATGGTAGGCCCGAGTGGGATCGAACCACTGGCCCCTGCTACGTCAAAGCAGTGCTCTCCCGCTGAGCTACGAGCCCCCAGAAAAGGAAAAAGTGCTGGTTTTTATAGCAGTTAGCAACTTTAATGTCAATGTTTTTTCCCAAATCGGGGGTAACTTATTGATTCTACTCGAAAAATAATTCGGCTCAAGAAAAAAGTTTTCTATCTCTCTTTTTGTTAAACACTTAAATTAACAATTGTTTTACAATTTTAAAACTTGCTGTGATAAAAAAAAGGTTTAACATTTACTAAACTTCCGAATTGACTTTGGAGTCTGTTATGAAAAAAATCACCAGCCTGATACTGATACTTATTATTTTCACCTACAGTTTTGGTGTCGAGGCAAAAAAGCCGGTTTTCGGCGGATGGGGAACTCCGGCATTAAAATTTACATCGTTGGGTGACAAAAACCCGTTTTCCAAAAATTCCGACTTTGCCTTGCTTCTTACATTGCGAGGAGGGTTTATACTTAATAATTTTATAATTGGCGGCTCAGGATCAATTTTAACCAATCCGATAAGTTATAATTGTAAAAAGGCAGGCGTTTCTTACGAAGACTATTCTGGCGATTCTGATGGCTGGGGTGGAGATGGAACAGAAGCTTGCAATGATTTTAAAGATCCGGATCTCGATTTTTTTTATGCCGGAATTTTTTTGGGATATACTTTTCAGGTCACCAAGATCTTTAAGATCGAAGCTTTGGATTTTTTCGGATTTGGAAGTATAAACGGCGGTGACTATGGTTTTTTAGATGCCGGAGAGACATATGATCAGGACTTTTTTATAATGGAGCCTGAAATCTCATTCCTTTTTGTAATAGCCAAATTCTTTGCGATAAGCCTTAACATGTCATACAGAATTCCCGCAATGCTTGAAAATGAACATGACCATTACTCATCATGGGATATCAGCGGTCCGTCAATGGGTTTTGACCTGCGTTTCGGTTATTTCAATTACAAGGACAGTCCTTAAAACCTGAAATTTTGTCTAAAAACTACCTCTTCTTCTTTTTATCCGGTGGATTTAACACACCGTTTTCAGTTGACGATTCAAGTTTTTTTGCATTTTTTTTTGAAACTACTTTTTTACCTGTTTTTTCTTCAATTTCCTTGCGAGTGTTTCCGGCAATTGTTCCGCCTTGTTTTGCTATTTTCTTATTTTCTTCAAAATTGTCAGGCTTTTTTTCTTTTGATATTTCGGTTGTAGTTGCTTCTGCCAGCATATTGAGCACAAGTTCAAGATTTGTCATGTGATCACGGAGGTTTTCTTTTTTCAAATCCTTGTAATTTTTGTATTCTTTTGTTGTAAATCCACTCCACGCTTTTGAAATTTCATCAGTCAGAATAGCAAATTCATCACCTTTTTTAACACCTCTGTTTTCCCATTCGTCGGTTAGTTCTTTGCGAATTTCAATGCTTTTCAGCCGCTGATTTATCCATTCTTTTGAATAACCCTTCCGCAAATAGATTTCCATCATCCTGTCAAGTCCAATTTCAGGATCTTCGATTTCATCCATCCGCTCACGACCCACTTTTGCAAGCCACATTTTAAACGGTTCGGCTTTTGGTGAAGGTATTGATTGTATTAGCCTAAACAACTGTTCTGTATCTGCAATGTCTGTTGTTCTCATCTTGCCGTCTTCAGCAATCATTTTCAAACCGTGACAATTTGTCACGGTTTCGTTCCCTTCTTTTTTTAATCGTTCTTTAAGTTTACGCCAATACGCCGGAGGATCAACACTTTCTGATAGAATCCCCACAACATCCACAATTGAAAAGTACCATTTCTCTTCCTGCTCATTCCATACCGAACGCACTTTTTTCTGTTCAAAAAGTTTTATCGCCGTATCTTTTGTCATATTAAACCTCTCCAACAATTTCAAAGTTTATTTTTACAGCAAAAAATATCAAATGCAGGTTAAAAATGCAAGAATTAGTTTGCTTTAGAATCAACTTTTTTGAAATCAAACAGATCCATAATGTCAATCTGAAGCATTTGAGAAATTTTGTAGACATTTACTATACTTATATTCCTAATTCCTCGTTCAACTTCTGAAAGATAAGTCCGGTGAATTCCTGTGCCCATCATAATCTTTTCCTGACTTAGACCTTTCTCTTTTCTTATCTGCCTCAAACGAAGCCCAAACATGACTTTTATATCGTATTCTTTCTAGAGTTCAATAAATTTTTTATTAGAACTGAGATATTTTAAGCAAACAGGCTTAATAACTAAAAACTCGTGTTATTGGTACGACAAACAGAATGGACAAAAACCTAACACAATTCAGAAAAATTTGTCTTATTTATTCAAAAAAGTAAGAATCGATTGTCGGTTGCTTTTTCGAATATTCAATTTTGCGAGGTTATAAGATGGGACAGACTTTTGCGGAGAAGATTTTTTCAAAGATGGCGGGAAGGCCAGTTGTTCCGGGGACGATTCTTACGATCAGACCGGATTTTGTGCTGACTCACGACAATTCGAGTGCTATTTTTTCGACTTTCAAGAAAATGGGCGGAAAAAAAGTCAATGATCCGGATCAGATACTCATAATTCTTGACCACATTGTTCCTGCAAATGATGAAAAGGCCGCAACAAATCACAAGACTGTGCGGCAGTTTGTCAAAGATCAGGGTGTGAAGAACTTTTATGACGGCGGTCGCGGAATATGTCATCAGGTCGTACTTGAGGAAGGTTTTGCGCTTCCCGGAAAATTTATAGTCGGAAGCGACTCGCACACTACAACTTACGGCGTGATGGGTGCTTTTTCGACCGGTATCGGCAGAAGCGAATCGGCAGGTATCTGGGCGACTGGCACTATCTGGCTCAAAGTTCCCGAATCAATGAAAATAGTTCTTAAAGGAAAACCGAAACCTTTCGTCTCTTCAAAAGATGTTCTCCTTCACATTGCAAAGCTCATTAAAGTTGACGGCGCACTTTATAAAAGTGTAGAGTTTTCAGGTGATTACATTGATTCAATCGAAATAGCGGACAGGATAATTTTCACAAATATGAGTGTCGAGATCGGGGCAAAGAACGGCTATATCGCTCCAGATAAAAAAGTTTTTGACTATCTTGAAAAAAGGGGAATTAAAAAAGACAGTTATCAGGCAATTTATCCTGATGCCGATGCCGAATATGCAGAAACTCTCGAAATTGATGTGTCTGAAATAAATCCGGCGGCGGCAACCCCTCACTCGGTTGACAATGTAAAAGATATTGCTGATATTAAAAATCTCAAGGTGGATCAGGTACTTATCGGAACATGCACAAACGGTCGTATCGAAGATTTCAGAGTTGCAGCTTCAATACTTAGAGGTAAAAAGATAAATAAAGACACAAGACTTCTCATCCTTCCGGCAAGCTCTGAAATTTATATCAAGGCAATGGAAGAAGGTCTGTTCAAGATTTTCATCGAAGCTGGCGGAATGATCCTCAATCCGGGTTGCGGACCGTGTCTTGGTGCTCATGAAGGTATCATGGCTCCGGGAGAAGTGACAGTTTCGACTGCAAACAGAAATTTCAAAGGAAGAATGGGATGCAACCAGTCGGATATCTATCTTGTAAGTCCGGCAGTTGCGGCGGCTACGGCGATCAAAGGATTTTTAACAGTTCCGGAATCAAAATAAGGAGGCGGAAATGGCAATAATTAAAGGAAAAGTCTTTGTTTACGGACATGATGTCAACACAGATGTCATTTTCCCCGGAAAATATACTTATACAGTTACAGACCCGAAAGAAATAGCCAGTCATTCACTTGAAGACGAAGATCCTGAATTTATTAAAGAAGTTCAGCCCGGCGACATCATAATCGCAGGCAAGAATTTCGGTTGCGGATCATCCCGTGAACAGGCGGCTTTCTGCTTCAAATATCTCGGAATGGGAGCCATAATCGCTGAATCATACAGCAGAATTTATTTCAGGAACTGCATCAACGCAGGACTTCCCGCACTTGAAATAAAAAACCTTCTCGGCAAAGTAAAAAGAGGCGACACAGTTGAGATCAATACAGAAACCGGCAAAGTAAAACTTCCCGACGGCTCAGAAGTCGCATTCCCGCCTCTTCCACCAGAAGTTGACGAGATAATGCAGTGCGGCGGACTCGATGAATACATCAAAGCAAAACTCGCAGGGAAATAAAGCTGATTTTAAAAGATCCAGGATGTAATATTAAATGTCAGCGTAGCACTTAAAACCCATGAATTGGAAAAAGTGCCGTAAGAGGCCGATGTCTTAAACTCAAAAAACTTTGTCAGGCTCATTCCAATGTCACCATAAATCCCAAATTCATTCGATTTTTCCAGACTGAAATAACCACTACCTATTGATGAAAAAACTCCAAAATATTTCATTAGATTTTTGTCACGCCCACGAGCATTTTTGTCATTATATTCAAAAAAGTAATAGCGAAATATCCCGTTTATGTTGTAATATCTGAAATCTGTATAAAGTTTGTCATTTTCATCAGTATTTAAGTTGTAGTAAAAATCGAAGTCAACAAGCCACATGAATGGACCGTATTTTAAACCTACTGGAACATCCATCCCAATTCCTCCATCATTGCCTTTTTTATTTATGACACTGTGAACAGCTCCTCCGATTCCGAGAAGAAAACCGAATCGGTAATGCTTGCTGTTGTCTGTATTTGTTTTTACTTGTCTTTGAGGTGACGCGTATGGTTTATATGGTGCTGTATATGATTTTTTCGTTTTATCAGGTTTATATGTTGTTGGCTTTTTGTATTCCGGTGTTTTTTTCTTTTCGTAATATTTTCTGCTAAAAACAAATTTCACATTTCTTTCCTCCTTTTCTTTTAAGAAAAGAGGTTTGGTTTCCTCCTGCAATTCATATACAGCTTTGATTTCTTTTGTACATGACGGAATTTTAAAGGTGCCAGGTGTATTACCAATAACATAATCATCAGCAAACAACTCTGCCTCAACATCATTGCCATCATCGTCTTTAGCCATAACAGAAACCGCCGCTTGTTTTGGAATTACAGGAAGATCAATCGTAACTTTTCTGTTTTTTTCAACAACAAATTGTTCAGGGACAGAATTAAAACAATTATCTTTTGCTTCAATTATGTGGGGGCCTGGTGAAATCAGAAATGTATCTATCGGGGTTTTTCCTATAATTTTGCCATCCAAAAACACTTCCACACCGGAAAAAGTTGTTTTTATTTCAATCAATCCGGAATTATTTTCAAGAGAAACAAGAATATTCCGACCTCTCTGGATCATTATTTTTTCTTTTTTTGTTTCGTATAATTCCTTCTGAACAGTGATTTCTCTTTCACCTTCGTCAACCACTCTTTCACATGGCGTGCTTTGGCAAACCAGAACGCCATCAATTCTTACCATTGAATCGGGCGGAGTTGTCTCAATTATTATGCCTTTATTCAAAGAAAATTTAACTTTGGAACCTTTCTTTAAATCAACAATTTTTGTTTCAGGATAATAGTCTTCTTTTTCCATTTTAATAAGATGTTTGCCAGCAGCAACCATTTTAGATTTGAATTTTGGTGTCTGTCCGGCAACTTCTCCATCAATTGAAACAGTGGCTCCGGATGGGTCACTTTCAAAATAAACTATTATCTGTTCGCCAGTTCCAGCCATTTCAGGATTCCATAAATCTTCAAGTTTCCCTGTTTTTCCTGTTTGGAATGAAGTTGACTCTCTACTTGCATCACCAAAATTAAATCCGTCAATTGCTTCATAAAGTCCTTTTTCGGCACAATTGAACTTTGCACTCCATGTACCGACACCAGCTCTTTTTTCTACATCAAACTTACTGATGCTTATATTACAAGTTCCCTGATACAACTTTTTTATTTTTGTATTTATAAGAAAATTAGCCTGAAGCTGTGCAACAAGAGACATTTGGCACTTTTCATCAACACACTCTCTTCTTGAACCCTCTAATGTTTCATCTATTGCCTGATCTAAAGCAACATCTCTGTCCGATTTCGGCACCATCCAGAATAATCTTGTACTGTCAAACTTTGAAAAAATATAATCCGTAGCTCTTGTTACAGTCTTTTTATCAAATAATTTATCCTCATCCTGAACATCCATAACTGTGATGCGGTCTTTTTCCGGTTCTATACCATACAAAAAAAGTGGAAACATTATCAGAAAGATCCCGTGAATAATGAAAAAATACATTTATCCTCAATTTAATTTCAGAAGCACAAACCTACATGTTCCAAACAAGAACTTTTAACTTAAGATAACTAGAATTGGCAATATAATGATACTCATATTTTACTTCAGCATCATAGCCAAAAGCATTTAATCTGCCAACAATAAGCTCTCCTTCCCAAGAGAGTTCATACCCAGAATCCCAAAATCCTACTTTTATATCGCCTAAAAAAGCATACTTATCGTCACAGCAACTCAATATGATTTCTTTTATTGTTTTATCTTCATTAGGAACCGTAGACATTTCCTTTAATACTATTGAAATTAATTCTGAACCGTTTCGTGACAGATCCCTTTCGTGTTTTTTCAGATATTTTAATTTTTCATTATATTTTTCAATAATTTTTCTATTTTCCAAAAAAACTGACTCTAAGGAAATCTTACCGAATGTGCTAATAAAAAATTGCTGGGATGTTCCTTTGTCATTGTCTAAAGAAAATCCTAATTTATTATAAAATTTTGAAATATTAATCATTTCTTTGTTTTCAAAAAAAGACGCCGAAAACTCCTCTTTTAAATTTTCAAGGTCAAAAACACACCGTGACTTATCAATTTTATTCTCTACGGCAATTCTTTCTTCTTTTATCGCTTTTTCTATCTTTTTTCTTACAATTCCTTTTTCATATAATGATTTTACAGTTGAAACATCTTTCCCTAAATCTTCATCATCATAATTTAAAATGTCCAGTAAACCACCATTCCCATCAAGCAATGTATCCCAAGACTCGATAATTCCTCTGCATTCACTAACTTCATCAACCTCTTCTGACCATTTTATCGCATTTTCCAGATGCGGTCTTATTTTTGGTTCCAAGGCAGATATTGCTTCCTGTTTCATTGAATTAAAAAAGTCATTAAGGTCATTTTCCTTTGCTTTAAAATCTCCATCCCCTGCTGCTTTTATGATGTATTCCGTCGATTCATTAATTGATTGTTTCAAATATGGCAATGCTTCTTGCGGCTTGTTGTCTGCCATATAAAATTTTGCCAATTGAAAAAACCCTTCGGTAAGATTTTTATCAACAGAAATAGCTTTTTTTGTGTATTTTAAAGCTTCGGGAAGTTTTCCCTGAACATAGGCGCTCCAACCGGCAGACAAATATGCTTTTGCGGCAGATTTAGGTTCATCAATCTCCGCATATCGGGCAGCAAGTAAAAATTCTTTTTCAGCTTTTTCGGGATCAACAAGGTCAATATCACAATCATAAAACCCAAGACGAATGACCCCAATCATATTGTGGAAACGCCACTCCTCTTCATATCCAGCGGAAGTTTGGTCTCCGTTTACTGCTTTCTCAAGTCGTTTCAAGGCGTTATCATAAAGTTTTTTTCTGAAATTTTCTCTTGCGATCTCAAATTGATTATATGCCCATGTCTGAACAGGAGTTTTAGCAATCCGGATTAGCCTGTCAAGAGATTCGTTCATTCCTTCCATGTGAGTAATCATATTGCTGAAACCCCACTGAAAAGCGGAATTCATATTTCCAATTTCACCAGCAACAGCATTCATTCGGTCTGCAACCATATTAAATCCAGATCCGAGATTGGAGTTAAGTTGATCAAAAACACCATCTATTGACGATCCCAAACTATTAAATCCAGTTAGAATGTTGGTGGTCTGAGAAGAAATTGCATTTATCATCGATTTTGCGGATTCTCTATGCGATGAGTCCAAATCATTAGTGATGCTTGACCGTTGTATATATTCTTTCCAACTTTCACCGGAAACGAAATTCCATCCTGTTGTCATTTTCCTCTCCCGAACAAACAAATTCAATTAAAAACCGTTGAAATCCTATTCTTTATCAATTTTAGCCAAAATTTTGTTCAGAGCAGACTTTATCATATTGTTTACAACCTTTGAATTCTTAAAGATTTTAACAAAAGATGGCGATGTTGCATAATAAACTCTGATGAAAAGTCTGCCAGCAACACTTTTCTTGAGAACCTCATCCCTGAAACGACGAAAAGCCAGAACCTCTGGTGCATCGTAATCACCATAGACCATTGTGGCGATGTAACAACCACCACCGCCTCTTTCAGCTATTCTTTCTCCAGCCTCAAAACCATCAAGTTTTGATATAGCTTTTTCATGACCTTGTTCAGCAGCCATTCTGCAATATCTTGCTGCCTCTTTCCTATTCTTTTCCACTCTTCCCATATAATAAAATTCAGCCACTTCATATTGAGCATCAGCATCGCCATTATCTGCAGCTAATTTAAACCATTTAAAGGCTTCCTCATCATTATGTTCATTTTCGTAATAAATAAATCCTAAAACGCTCTGAGCCCCAGAGTTTCCGCCCTCAGCTGCCTTTAAATAATATTCTTTGGATTTTTTGCTATCTCCTTTGCTGCTATAATACATTGCTAAATGAACATAAGCTTTTATATTTCCTTGTTCAGCAGCCATAGAATAGTATTTGATAGCTTTTTCAAAATCATTTTCCTTAAAACGAAAATGATCACCCAATCTCATTTGCGAATCAACATCTCCATTTTCTGATCCAGATACTCTTTCAAATGGATAATTTTTTTGAATTGTTACCATGTCACCAACATATTCTCCATTTCCTAAATCTAATTTCTTATCATAATCAGATGTAGTTGCTGTGCTTTTATCTATTGATGAATATGTTGTTGTTTCAGTATAATATTCATTTCCTTTTGCAATTCTTGCAACACCAAAATATGCACCAGTCAATGATCCAATGGTAAGGATAAATGGTAAAGTATTTAATAAAATTGATTTAGTTTTGCTTGTCTTCTTATTGTTTTCCGTATTAATAAGAGAAAGGTTATCATCTTTTTCGCGTGATAAATCATCTATTCCGTTTTTAATATCTTCTATTTCATTAGACATTTTCAATAATGCCACATGTAAGTCTTTTAGATAATCATCTTTGTTTTTAAAAACACATATTAATTGAATTAACTCTTTATCTAAATACAAATTAACACTATTATTAGAATCAAGTTTAGACATTTGTAATCTGATCATTTTTGAATAATAGTTTCTTTCCTTAAATTCACTAACTTCATTTACAATTGCCTTGCTTATATTTAATGAATCTATCTCACTTTGTCTACAATACTCGTATAATTTTGATGAACCATTACTAATAAATTCAATTTTGATGAGTTCATATATAACGTCGTAGAATGTGTCAACTGACGTAATACCACTATCAGTAATACCATTAAATTCTTTAGTGATTTTTAAAAGTTCAATTAAATTTTCGACCGCTGTATCTAGTTCCTCAGAACTAAACTCAGTTAAATCTTGGGACCCCTGAACATAATGACATTCATTAATTGTTTGATAATATTTTTGATATTTTTTTAAATCATCTAAAATCTTATTAGTTTTATCAATACCATTTTGATAAAC